>JVVZ01000395.1:0-6700 GCA_001062585.1 Neisseria meningitidis | reverse complement strand
AAGCCATACACAATGCCCATCTGCACGCCGTCCAATATACCTGCATCCGCAGTTACGACGATAAAGTATTGCATGCGTGGGAAGCCCTGCTCGATATCGACAGCTACCTCGAAACCATTTCCGATCCCGGCAAAGCCTTTTGGGTGGTGGAATACAGGGGGACCATACAGGGTTTTTTCCAAGTGGACTTCAAAGAAGCCCAATTGGACGCGTTGTATGTCCATCCCTTCGTCCATAATCACGGCTTGGGTACAGCCTTGCTGCGCCGTGCCGAAGAGCTTGCCCATCAGGCGGGTTTGAGCTTTTTGAAACTGTACGCCTCGCTCAACTCCGTTCCTTTCTACCGCTTGAACCACTACGAATCTTTGGGTTCCGCCGTATTGCAGTTGAACAAAGACGTCAAGGTCAAGTGCGAACTGATGCGCAAATATCTATAAGCCGTTTTCAGACGACCTGTACACGGAGCGCCGAGGTCGTCTGAAAATGTGTTTTTCATGTTCAACCTCAAAATATCCCCATGATGAAAACAGATTTTCAATCCGCCTTGAAAGCATTAGGCAAGCAAGCCAAAAAAGAAGCCGAAGCGCGGGCGCAGGAGCAAGCCTTGGCGAAGAAGCGCGAGGAAGAGAATATCGATTTCGCTAAAGCCGTAGGCGCAGTAACGCCGCTGAAAACCGCGCCGCGCTATGAAGCACCGCGTGATAAAACGCCCATCAAACCCCGTCCGAAAGAGCAGGAAAGTTTGGCAGCCGAAGATTATTTTTATGTCGGCAGCGGCGCTTCTTGGGATGAACCGCCCGCTTCGTTCAGTAAAAACGGACAAGGGAAAAACGACTTGCAGCGTCTGCGCAACGGGCATTATCCCGTAGTCGCCGATGTCGATTTACACGGCTACACGCAGGAAGAGGCACAACAGGTTTTAAACGAATTTATCGAATTTACCCAAAAGCGTGGCGTATGCGCCGAGATCATCCACGGCAGCGGTTTGGGCTCGTCAGGCTACAAACCCGTTTTAAAAAACATGACGCGCCGCTGGCTGATGCAGCACCCCGATATATTGGCTTATGTCGAGCCGAGGGAAGGCAATGACGGTGCTGTACGCATTTTGTTGAAGCGCAGGCGCAGGGAAGAAGAATAGTTTGTGCTGGGTTGATTGGGCTGAGGCAATATTGCCTTGAGTGCAATCTGCGAACCATGTCAAAGGTCGTCTGAAACTGGGATTAGGTTTTCAGACGACCTTTTCGATTTTGGCAAATGCTGAAATACCGCTTACGGTAGGAGTTTGCCCGGATTCATGATGCCGTGCGGGTCAAGCTGGGCTTTGATGGCGCGCATCAGGGCGATTTCTGACGGGGTGCGGACGCTGGGGAGCCAGTGTTTTTTGATGGTGCCGATACCGTGTTCCGCCGCGATGGTACCGTGGCAGGCGAGGATGTGTTCATAGACGATGCTGTTGACGGCATCTTCGTAACGGTAGGCTTCGTTGCTCAAGACGTCGGACAGGAAGGTGTTGTAATGCAGGCTGCCGTCGCCCAAATGTCCGAAGCAGACAATTTGTATACCCGGAAAACGGGTTTTCAAGGCGGGGGCGCATTGACGGACAAAGGTGGCGACTTGAGTAATCGGGACAGCGATGTCGTGTTTGATGCTGGTGCCGAGCTTGCGCTGGGAGGCGGAAATGTTTTCACGCAGCGTCCACAGATCGAGGCGCTCTTGTTCGGATTGCGCGATGATGCTGTTTTCTTGGCCGTTTTGATAGAGAAACTCGGCAAGTTTTTCGTCGAGCGCGGCATCGGGAACGGAATCGGTCAGTTCGAGCAGGACGTGCCAGTTTGCATCGGTCGGCTGTTTGAGATGACTGAACTCGGAAGACAATGCCAAGGCGTAGCGGCTGATTAGCTCGAAACTGGTCAGTCGTTCGGCAAAATGCCCTTGTACGGCTGTTAAAAGCTGTACGGCAGATTCGATGTCATCCAAACCTACCCATGCGGTCGCTATGGTTTGCGGACGGGCGAAGAGTTTGAGCGTGGCGGCGGTGATAATGCCGAGCGTGCCTTCGCTGCCGATAAAGAGGTGGCGCAGGTCGTAACCGGTGGTATTTTTGTGCAGCGGTTGGAGATGGGAAACAAGTTCGCCATTAGGCAGGACGACTTCCAAGCCTAATACCAAGTCGCGCATACTGCCGTAGCGTAAAACGTTTAATCCGCCGGCGTTGCAGGCGATGTTGCCGCCGATTTCGCACGAGCCTTCGCTGGCAAGGCTGAGGGGAAACAGTCTGCCCGCTTCGGATGCCGCTTTTTGGACGTTCTGCAGGATTACGCCTGCTTCGACGGTGATGCTGTTGTCGGCAAGGTTGATTTCGCGGATACGGTTGATTTTGGAAAGGTTGAGCAGTACGCCGCCGGAAGCTACCGCTGCGCCGCACAAACCGGTATTGCCGCCCTGTGGGGTAACGGGGATACGGTGTTCAAAACAAAACCGCATGATTTCTTGTACATTTTCTATGGAATGCGGTTGCAAGATGATGTCCGGTTCGGAAACAAAGCGGCGGCGCTGGTCGTTTAACAAGGCCGGAGTGGCTTCGAGGATTTCGGCGGGGGAAAGGAATTCAAGAAAACGGTCGTACAGATTGGGCATAACAGGCAGCAGGATGGTTTGTGTGTGTACGGAAGATTATATAGCGGATAAGGGAAGCGAAAAACGGTAAAGGTCGTCTGAAAAACAAAAAAGCAGGATACAATCCGTATCCTGCTTTTTTAACTGTAAAAATATTATTTTGCAGCAGAAGCGGCAGAAGCAGCAGCTGAGCTGGCAGCAGAAGCAGCACCGGTTGCAGCAGAAGCAGCGGTATTAGCTGCAGAAGCGGCAGTGTTGGCAGCAGAAGCAGCGGTGTTAGCTGCAGAAGCGGCTTCAGTTGCAGAGGAAGCGGCAGAAGCGGCACCAGTTGCAGAAGAAGCGGCAGAAGCAGCAGTTTCAGAAGCACCGGAAGCGGTAGGAGCAGCAGTATCAGCGCCTTTGTTACAAGCAGCCAAAGCCAAAGATAACAGAGCAGCAGCAATCAGAGATTTTTTCATTTTGAGAACCTTCTTTAAATCGATTTAAGTAGAACAAAACAACAAAACGACATATAAGTCGTTTCATTTAGAGTAAAAATTCATTGCTGAATTTCCTGCATTATGCCCCACAGGGTGCTTCGGTGCAACGATACGGACGAATTAGTAATTTTTAATCAATCTGAAATGGACGAAAGACGGGGGTGAAACTAGTCCGCATTGGCTGTTATTCAATGTACATTTGAAATAAATTGTATAGTAAAATTTATTTATTTCATGCGTTTACATTTGAAGAATGCGCTATGGGCCTTTGTTTTCAATCGGTTTAAATGAAATGCGGGCAGTTGTTGCGCATAAAAGCAAAAAGTTGTAAAAAAGTTACACAAATATAAAGATTATCAAAATTTACGCTTTTGCGCGCAATGTGTTAAATATTGTGCATATAAATTTATAATTGTTAGTTTTGATAATTTTGCGATAAATCTCCGTGCATGACGGCGGTGTGTTAGAATGCTTTAGATTTGTTGGCAGAGGGTTGTCAATAAAGAAAACCTGTTTTGATAAACGGTCATGATAAAGGATAAAAAATGGCTATTGAAAAAAATTCTGTGGTTTCGCTTCACTATGAAATGTACGATGCGGACAACCAACTGCTGGACAAAACCGAAGAACCCATCGTCTATCTGCATGGCGGATATGACGGCATTTTCCCTTTGGTGGAAGAAGCTTTGCATGAGAAAAACGTCGGCGATACCGTTGAAGTCGCGCTGTCTCCCGATGATGCTTTTGGCGAGCAGGATCCCGGCCTGGTGCGTATCGAAGATGTCAGCGTGTTTCCGGTTGAAGTGGAAGTCGGCATGATGTTTGAAGCCGATGATCCTGAAACCGGCGATGTCTTGATTTACCGCGTAACCGACGTGGCGGACGGCAAAGCCGTAGTAGACGGCAACCATCCGCTTGCCGGCATGAAAATCTTGTTCAAAGCGACAGTTGACGGCGTACGCGATGCGACTGAAGAAGAAATCGCACACGGCCACGTTCACGGCCCGCATGGTCATCATCACTAATTGAGTTAGTCTGCAATGCAAAAGGTCGTCTGAAAACAGGATTGGGTTTCTGTTTTCAGACGACCTTTTTGTATGTCGCCTAAATCCACGCCTTTAAAAGGGATAATCTGAAACTTGTTGACCGTCATTTTGATTGCCTCATTTTATAAATGGTGGCTGCCTGAGCATTATTCGATGGCAAGCTGAGCCAATTCGTCTTTCGTGAATGCTTCCAGCAGAATATACGCTGCGTCAATAAAGCGGTATTTTTCTTCAGGCAGCCGTGCGATAAAGGTTTCGTAGGGCAGCTCGGTAGGTGAATCGTCATCGTTGGTAAAAATCAATCTCCAGCTGCTGATATCGTTGTTGGAAATATCGAGATCCGTGCCGTATTCTATTTCGGGTTGGTAGGGCAGGATAGTCGGCAGTTCAGGGTTTAAGACATAAAAGCCGACGAGCTCTCCCGTGTCACTATTTTTTCCAATCATTTGATGAGCGGAATAGGCATCCAGCCATTGGGTTTCACGCATCAGGCGGCTGAAGGCTGCGAGTGGGTCGTTGTCGGCTAGAATTTTGTCGCGAATCTCTTTGTTCAGTGCCACAGGGCGGGTAACGCCGTAGAATTTATAGTTTTGTATTTCGTCTTCATCTTCAAAAGGCACCATGGATATACCGGCCTGTATGTCTGGTTTGAAATCGAAGGTTTGGATGGTGTCGGCAGTGAAGGTTTCACCGGTTTCGCAGGTAATCGGTTGTTTGAGCGCGCGGGCTAAATCGGCGAGATATTGCAGGGCAATTTGCCAGTCTTCCAAAGTGCTGGGCGTGAATTGCCGCACAGCGTATTCCTGTGTGTCTTCATCAAAGGATAATTCAAATCCCCTACCGCTTTTTTCGTTCACGCCAAGCAGCAGACATTCAAAGTCGGATAACGGCATGGCTTGAAATTGCTTTAAATCAAAATCTTCATTGTGTTCATCAAATGAAAATTGTGCCAGTGGCTGCGATGAAAGCTGGAAACATTCCTGCACGGTTAATACGGGCAAGCGGCTAAATAGCTTTTTGGGATTTTTGATGTAAAAAGAAATGCTCATCGGAATATCCTTTCCAAATTTTGGTGGCATTCAGCCGCTATTTGTAGGCAGTTTGTACAATGAAATTAATGCAGGCTGTTTTAAGTTTTCAGACGACCTCGGATTTTCTGTGACTGTTAAACGGCAAAATGGTCGTATCCGTCATCGATTTTTGCGCAGGCGCGTTGGGGTGTGGCTTCCCGGTCGCCTGCCGTACCTTCGGTGCAAATGGTGCCGCCAGCCTGCAACAGCAGCACTTTTACCCGTCCTACAAGAATCCCTGTTGTTGCCAGACTGTGTCGGGCGGCGACTGCATATACGTCCGCACAAAATCAAAGAAATCGCGGCTGATTTCAAAATGTCCGTAACGCAGCATGGCGGCGTATTTTTTCCATTCGTGATGCGTGCGGATGATGTCTATCGGGCAGTTGCGGCGGGTTTCGGCATACTCCACATTGCGGCGGAAGGGGATGAAGGTCTCGCTCATTTGGAACGGATAGGCGGTATCGTCCGTAATTTGGCCGAATGCGGTAAAGGCTTGCAGTTTTTCCGTGCCGTCCATGCGGATTTTCGGGCTGTAATAAAGCAGCCAGTCGCCGCGCTTCATGCGGTTGAGCGGTGCGGCTTTGCCGTGGCACACTTGGCAGAACCCGCCTGCCACGCCGCGCAGGACGTGTTCTTGGGATACGGTACCAATCCAATATTTCGTCATTATTGTCTTTCTATCGGTTGCGGATTTGAAGCAGCCTACACTTGGGTTTTCCGAAAGTGCAGGCTGCTTTTTGGGGTTTCAGACGGCATTCAGGCTGCTTGAAAACGCCTATCCTACCCTACGCGCCGCTGCCCAATGCCAGCCGCATTACCGACACGGTTTCGCCGTTATGCGGCCGCGTTTCAATTTCGCGCCAGCCGTATTTGGCGTACACGGCCTGCACGTCGGGCGTGTAAAGATAGAGTTCGGGCAGGCCGAGCCGCTGCGCTTCAATCAGGGCGTGTTCCATCAGATGCCTGCCCACGCCGCGCCCGCGTGCTTCGGGCAGCACGAACACGTCGCCCAGCCAGTATTCGTATTGCGGCAGCGCGGCGATGTCGTGCCGTTTCAGCGCGGCCGAACCGAGCAGTCGCCCACCGTCCACCGCCAGCCAGGCAAGCGGCAGGTCATTGCCTTCCAAGCAGCGGGCGTAATAGGCGCGGATTTTTTCCACGTTCTGCCACGGGGCGAAATCGTGCCATTCGGCGTGCAGGGCGTGGGCGAGGGTGTCGATGTGCTGCGGCTGTTCCGCTAGCGGGACGATATTTATCAGCGAGGTGGTCTCCAAGGGCTTTCAGGCTACCTGAAAACGGTGTGGGTTATGCCGTGTGTGCAGAAGTATTCTGTCTGATAAAGTCCAGCAGCATTGCACCAACATCGTCCTGCGGGCCGCCGATACTTAATGCTGTGGAAAGGTGGTTGTGGTGCGGCAGTTCGCGTAAGTCGGCCTGCGGGTAGGCATCGCGCAAAGCCTGCGCCTGCTGCCGGAACAGCGGCGGG
>JVVZ01000394.1:0-632 GCA_001062585.1 Neisseria meningitidis | reverse complement strand
CTGTACTGTCTGCGGCTTCGTCGCCTTGTCCTGATTTAAATTTAATTCACTATATTATTGGATTTTTTCCTCTTTGATTCTCCTTCAGATGATGGAGTGGAAGGGGGAGAAATCTTTTCTTTTTCGGCATTCGGGATGTTCAGCCTGTATGTGGCCATCGCTGGTGCATTGTCTTCTGTCATACCGTCATATATACTGCCTAAATGCTAAAAAAGAGGTTGTAAGACGCTGATGAAATGGTTGAATGTTTTAGGTATTTGGTTGATGGCTATTCCTGAGTTTGTGGCAATTCTTTATGTTGTCGCTTATATTAATGATTTTCTGAGCAGTAATAGCGGAAATTGCGGAGTCGGCTGCCTCGGGGATTTGGTTGTTTTCTTTGAGATTGCCTTTTTTGGCAGTATTTTAATCAGCTTGATTTGGACAGTGATTTTCCTGAGAAAGTATGATAAACGCGATGAGAACGCTGATTGAAGCTTTTCAGACGACCTTCCTAATGCACGTCGTCTGAAAAACTAAATACCGCTCTTTTTCTACGTTCGTTTCTTACACGCAAAAAATACCGGCAAAAGCCGGTATTTTTAAAATTTGGCGCGGCGGACGGGGCTCGAACCCGCGACCCCCGGCGTGAC
>JVVZ01000393.1:0-1163 GCA_001062585.1 Neisseria meningitidis | reverse complement strand
ACTGTCTGCGGCTTCGTCGCCTTGTCCTGATTTAAATTTAATCCACTATATTTTACAACCCTTGGCGGTCGAGCCAGCGTTCGGCGTCCAGTGCGGCTTGGCAACCGGAAGCCGCGCTGGTGATGGCTTGACGGTAGGTATGGTCTTTGACGTCGCCTGCCGCCCATACGCCTTCGATATTGGTTGCGCCGACGTTGTCGCCCGTACCGCCTTTGGTTTTCAGGTAGCCGGTTTCGTCCATATCGAGCTGGCCTTTGAAAATGTCGGTGTTGGGTTTATGGCCGATGGCGATGAAAACGCCTTTGACGGAGATGTCTTCGGTAGTGCCGTCATTGTGTTTCAGACGAGCGCCGGTGACGCCGCCTTCGTCGCCCAAGACTTCGTCCAGATTGCTGTTGAGCTTGAGGATGATTTTGCCTTCTTCAACGCGCTGCATGAGTTTGTCCACCATGATTTTTTCGGCGCGGAAGCTGTCGCGGCGGTGGATCAGGGTAACGGTGTTGGCAATGTTGGCGAGGTAAAGGGCTTCCTCTACCGCAGTGTTGCCGCCGCCGACGACGGCCACGTCTTGTTGTTTATAGAAGAAACCGTCACAGGTCGCGCAGGCGGATACGCCTTTGCCGGCAAAGGTTTCTTCACTGGGCAGCCCCAGATATTTGGCGGATGCGCCGGTAGCGACGATCAGGGCATCGCAGGTGTATTCGCCCATGTCGCCTTTGAGGATGAAGGGGCGGTTTTGCAAATCGACGGTGTGGATTTGGTCGAAAATCATTTCGGTGCCGAAGCGTTCGGCATGGGCTTGGAAACGCGCCATCAGTTCCGGGCCTTGTACGCCTTCGGCGTCGGCGGGCCAGTTGTCGACTTCGGTGGTGGTCATCAGTTGTCCGCCCTGTTCAACGCCGGTAATGATGACGGGCTTGAGGTTGGCGCGGGCGGCATAGACGGCGGCGGTGTAGCCGGCGGGACCTGAGCCAAGAATAATGAGTTTGTGATGGTTGCTCATGATGTTTTCCTTACTGAGAGATTGAGTGTGTTTCAGACGAGGTAGATTTTACTTGAAACTCAGGTCGTCTGAAAATGCAGATGCGCCCGCATTCCCCTTTTCTTTTGATATAGTGGATTAAAATTGCAATGATACGGCGTTGCCAACGCCCTTATGTACT
>JVVZ01000392.1:0-2160 GCA_001062585.1 Neisseria meningitidis | reverse complement strand
GGTGCTTCAGCACATTAGAGAATCGTTCTCTTTGAGCTAAGGCGAGGCAACGCCATAATGGTTTAAAGTTAATCCACTATAAAAACCATTCTAACCCCTTTTCCCTTCCTCCAAACGGCAACGCAGCCCGCCATCCGCCAGTCCGAAACGCCGCCGGATTTTCCATATAAATGGAAGAAATGTTATGATTTTGCAATCTTCCCTCTTTCAGACGACCCCATGCGAATGATGTGAAAGGTCGTCTGAAACACATTCAAACCCCTCCGAAACGAGACATTCATGACCCTGCAAATCGGTATCGACTTAGGCACGACCAACAGCCTGATTGCCCAGTTCCACAACGGCGAAACCCGCCTGATTCCCAACCAACACGGCCATTTTCTGACACCGTCGGTCATCAGCGTCGCCGAAGACGGCAGCATTCTGACCGGCATCGCCGCACGCGAACGCCTCTCCACCGCCCCGACGCTGACCGCCTCGGCGTTCAAGCGATTTATGGGAACGGATAAAACTTTCCATTTGGGCAAGCGCACGTTCCGCGCCGAAGAATTGTCCGCGCTGATTTTGAAAAGCCTGAAAGAAGATGCGGAAGCCTTTTTGGGAGAACCGGTATGCGATGTCGTTCTGACCGTTCCCGCCTATTTCAACGCCATCCAGCGTCAGGCAACGAAAAACGCGGCGCAGATGGCAGGTTTGAACGTCTTGCGTTTGCTCAACGAACCGACTGCCGCCGGCCTTGCTTACGGTTTGCAGGAAAAACCCGACGACACGCGCTTTTTGATTTACGACTTGGGCGGCGGGACGTTTGACGTATCCGTACTCGATTATTTCGACGGCGTCGTCCAAGTATCCGCCAGCGCGGGCGACAACCATTTGGGCGGCGAAGATTTCGTCAACGTGCTGCGCCAGTGTTTCCTGAAAAAATGCACGACGCTGACGTCGTCTGAAAGCGACAAACTGGCGCAAAACAGCGAATTGTGGCAGGTATTGGAAACCGCCAAACGCAAACTGGGCGAAGAAATGCAGACGGAAATCCGTTTCCATTACGGCGACACGGTTCACTCTGCCGTCATCAGCCGCGAAGAATTCCAAGAAGCCGCCACGCCATTAATGGGCCGCCTGCGCCAACCGCTGGAGCGCGCATTGCGCGATGCCAAGCTGCACCCTTCGCAAATCGACGGCATCATCTTGGTCGGCGGCGCGACGCGGATGCCGATGATTCGGCATTCCATTGCCCAACTGTTCCGCCGCATCCCGCTTGTTTCGGTCAATCCCGACGAAGCCATCGCGCGCGGCGCGGCGGTGCAGGCGGCGCTGATTGCGCGCAACGAAAGCGTGGAAGAAGTCGTCCTTACCGACGTGATGCCCTTCTCGCTCGGCACGGAAGCCGGCATGGACCTTGGCGACCAATACGTTACAGGACGGTTTTTCCCGATTATTGAACGCAATATGCCCGTTCCCGTTTCGCGCGTCGAAACTTTCATCACTTCCCACGACGGACAGAAAGTGATTTTGGTCGATGTTTTGCAGGGCGAGTCCATGCTTGCCAAAGAAAACCTGAAGCTGGGCGAACTGTCGGTCAACGTCCCACCCAAGCCGAAAGGTCAGGTATCAATAGACGTCCGCTTCAGCTACGACGTCAACGGGCTTTTGGAAGTCGATATCAGCAACAAAAACCTGAATCTGCACATCAATCAGGTTTTCCGTCAAAACAGCCAAAGCCTGACGCCTGAAGAAATCAAGGCTTCCCTGATCAAACTCGCTGCCTTGAAAATCCATCCGCGCGATCAGCAGCACAATATCTATCTGTTGGAAAAAGCCAAACGCCTGTATGAAGAATTCCTCGGCGACAACCGGCACATCATCGCCGCAGAAGTGGCGCGTTTTGAAGCCGTATTGGAAACGCAGGACCCAATCGTTATCCATAGGGCGCAACAGCAATTTAGCGAATTTTTAAACCGTTTCGACGGCGGCTGGCTGCTGTAAGCGCATCGCTTTTCATCGGACACGCCGAACAATGAAAGATAAAATCCATTGAAAACAAAAAATTATGCAATACTGGCAAAAATAAGTTGACACCTTTCCGACGCATCCATATAATGCACGGCTTATCGGGTCGTTAGCTCAGTCGGTAGAGCAGCGGACTTTTAATCCGTTGGT
>JVVZ01000040.1:0-8232 GCA_001062585.1 Neisseria meningitidis | reverse complement strand
ACGCCCGATTTGACGATGCGTTACTGTCCTATTTTGATTTTAATTGACTATAAATTCAATCCACTACGGGTAAGAAACTCAGAAGCGAGTTGATGAGATGGGGAGATGTGCGGGTTGGTACCGCAAAAGGAAATTTAATGTAAAGGTCGTCTGAAAATAGGTTTTCAGACGACCTTTAGGATTGTGAACTATTCTGCGGCAGGTTTTACCGTGTTGCGGACATCGCCGCTTTTTTCTTTGTGTTTCAGCACTGCACGGTCGAGCTTGTCCATCAGAACATCAATGGCGGCGTACATATCTTGTTCAACGGCCTCGACGTGGAGGTCTTTGCCCGCCAGATGGATGTCTGCTTCAGCCTGTTGATTGAGTTTTTCCACGGAAAGGGTGATGGTAACGGAAATGGCGTTGGCTGCATGGCGGTTGATGCGTTCCAATTTTTCGGAAACGTAGTTTTTGATGGCCTCGGTAACGTCGAAATTCAGACCGGTGATTTTCAGATTCATAATACAGCTCCTTCGGTGGGGTTCAGTCCGTCAGAAACGGAACGGGAAAACTGCGGTTTAAAACTGTCATTCGGTAAGTTTGCGTTTGTGTGCCGGCGGGATGTCGAGCGATTCCCTGTATTTGGCGACGGTGCGGCGGGCGATGTCTATGCCCTGTTGTTTGAGGAGGCGGACAAGGGTTTCGTCGGAATGGGGTTTGCTGCTGTCTTCGTTTTCGATAATCTGCCCCAAAACGGCTTTAATCGCGCCTTGGCTCAGGCCTTCTTTGTCGCCTTCGGAATTGACTGCCTGTGTGAAGAAATAGCGTAACGCAAATAGTCCGCGCGGGCAAGACAAATATTTTTGGTTGGCGGCGCGCGAAATGGTGCTTTCGGCAAGCCCCAATTCGGCGGCTGCGTCTTTCATAAGCATGGGGGCGAGTCCGATTTCGCCGAAGATGAAGAAGTCTTCCTGATTTTTGACGATGTATTCGGCAAGGCGGATGACGGTGCTTTTGCGCAGTTCGAGAGAGTCGATGCGCTGCTTGGCTTCGTTGATTTTTTCTTTCCACTCGGGTGCGCCGTCTTCTGCGGATTTCATCAGTTCGCAGTATTCGCGGTTGAGTTGCAGTTTGGGCCAGGCGGCTTCGTTGCCGATGACTTTCCAGCCGTCTTTGCCTTCTTTGACCCAAACGTCGGGCTGGATGTAGGCGGTTGGTTCGGAGGAGGCAAAACCGTAGGCGGGGTAGGGGTTGAGCGTGGCGATGATGTCGAGGGCGGCTTCTATGGTTTCGCTGTCGATTTCGGGAAAGAGTTTGCGGAAGCGGATGATGTTTTGTTTGCGGTTTTTGCCCAAATCGTGCAGCGAACTTTGGATGAGGTGGGCGGCCGCCTGACGCGCGGGGCTGGCGGGCAGGCGCATGAGTTGGAGCATCAGGGATTCGGTCAGGTCGGCGGCGGCAACGCCGGGCGGGTCGAAGGTCTGCAAAAGGTCGAGGGCGTTTTGCAGCTCGTCTTCGTCCAGCATCCATTCCAAGGGCGTGTTGTCGATAACGTCTTGAATGCTGTCGGTGAAATAGCCTTGGTCGTCCAGGAAGTCGATAAGGATGTGGACGTAGGCGGCTTCTTTGTCGGAAAGGGGGTGTTCGCACACTTGGGCGTGCAGGTATTGGTTGAAATCTTCTTCTTTGGCGATGTTGAGCCACGCATCTTCGGCATCGTCGCCGCCGAGGTGGTTGCTGCGCGGCATGGTGGTACCGTGATTGAACTCTGCGTCTGCAAATTCGTCGGCTTCGGGACGTTCGAGCAGGGGATTGTCCTGCAACCAGTCTTCGATCTCGCGTTCGAGTTCGATGCCGGACATTTGCAGGATGCGCAGGGATTGTTGCAGACGTTGGTTGAGTTGTTGGGTCTGCCTGAGTTTGAGGCCGAGTAAGGTCATGGTGCAATGTATGTTGATTGGTTTTATGGTGGATTGGACTTGAAGCGGTGCGGCTTGGCTTGCATTACGCTGTCAGCTGCTTCTTGTTCATCCACTATGTGATTTCAGACGACGTTTGGTTTGGTAAGGAGGCAAAGAAGGGTCGTCTGAACGGATTTTGTGGTGTGTTTATAGGCGTTTGGTCAACGCTTTTTATTTTTTATCCTAGATGTGTATTTCAACATTTTGCCTTGCCGCCGTCAACTGACGAGGCATGTTTGAAGATGGGTATCCGGATATTGATGATGTGGGTTGGAGATTCGTTTGTTGATGGTTTTTATAAAAATTTAAATAAATCATATAGTTGATTGTATTCAGGATGTATTGTTTGAATGGTGTGCGTTTCATTGTATATGAGGCTGGTTTTTGTCCGACGTGTCATTTGCGGGAAAAGGGATGCGGACATCGAATGATTTGGGATCATGAAAAGGCATTAAAGGTCGTCTGAAATCCTGTTCTCTAAAGCTTTGGGCTTTGTTGAGCCTGAATTTTCAGACGACCTTTATTCATTTACTGCTTATTTGTTGTTCGGATGGGATTCCATCGGTGCAGACAAAGGCAGTTCGGGCATGGTGCGGGCGGAGTCGGAAACATTGCCGGACAGTGTTTTCAGGAAGGCAACGATGTTGTCGGTGTCTTCTTTAGATAAATCTTTGCCCAGTTGCGCTTTACCCATGATGGTAACGGCTTTGTCCAATTCCCAAACGCTGCCGTTGTGGAAATATGGATAAGTTTTGGCGACGTTACGCAAGCCCGGGACGCGGAAGAAGAATTCGTCTTCGGCTTTTTTGGTTACGTCGGCACGGCCTTTGTCGTGTTTCGGATCTTCGATGAATTTCCAGTACGGGCCTTCAACCAAACCGAATTTTTGGAAGGTTGCGCCGCCGAGGTTGACGCCGCTGTGGCAGGCGATACAGCCGTTGTCCATAAAGGCGCGCACGCCTTTGCGCTCTTGTTCGTTCAGGGCGTTGACGTTGCCTTTGAGGTAGTCGTCCCATTTGGTCGGCGTCAACAGGGTGCGTTCGAATGCGCCCAGTGCGGTGGTGATGTTTTTGAAGGAAACTGCGCCGTCTTCAGGGAAGGCGGTTTTAAACAGTTCTTGATATTCGGGGATTTTGGCGATTTTGGCTGCGGCTGCTTCTTGCGAGTCGTTTGCCATTTCCACAGGGTTCACCAACGGTCCGCCGGCTTGTTCTTCAACGTCGGCCGCGCGTCCGTCCCAGAACTGCATGCCGAGCAGGGCGGCGTTTAAAGCGGTCGGGGAGTTGCGTCCGCCGAACTATCCTTTATGGCCTTGGCTGGTCGGCAGGTTGTCCACGCCTGCGGTGGCAAGGTTGTGGCAGGAGTTGCAGCTTACGGTGTTGCCTTTGGAAAGGCGCGGCTCATACCATAATTGATGGCCGAGTTTGACCTGTTCTTCGGTAAACGGGCGCAGTTTCTGCATTTCCTCGGCGCTCGGCAGCGGTTTGAAGATGCCTTGCGCGCGTTTGAGCAGCTCTTGGTCTTCAGGTGAAGCATTGCTGTCAACGGCGGCTTGGGACGCTGCTGAGGCAGTTGAAGCAGCTTCAGGGGTCGTCTGAACGGCAGAGGCTTCGGTCGGTGCGGAAGCAGGTTTTTGTTCCTTGCTTTCCTGTCCGCCACAGGCGGCTAATGCGGATAAAACAGCAAGCGACAGGAGCAGTCGGGTGTTGCGGTGGTTCATGGCGTGTTCCTTTTTGTAGTGGATATTATTATGAGTAAGCACCGTTTCCGTTGATTGCCGTGATGAATGGCGGGCGAAAATAGGGAATGGCATTCCACTTTGTTTGCGTCCGTTTGATATGTCCGGCTTTTTTGTCCGCGAAGTATAAACAGCGGGCGTGGTTTACCCTTTGCGGTAAATCAATATTGGATTTTCAATAGAGATAAGCAATATATGTGATAGCTTCTGCATTTTCATGCGGTTTTCATGTCGAATAGGCCTCTATCGCTTGCACTGCCAAGCCGATTGGTTTAAATTAAACGACAATTTACCGTTGGAAGACACACAATGAAAATCACCGTCATCGGCGCAGGTTCTTGGGGTACAGCCCTTGCCCTGCACTTTGCCAGCCACGGCAACGAAGTCGCCCTTTGGACACGCAATCCCGAACAAGTCCGTACATTGCAGGTAGAACGTGAAAACAAACGCGGTCTGCCCGGTTTCCCTTTTCCTGAATCCTTAACCGTTTATGCCGATTTGGGTGATGCGCTCAAAGACAGCGGGCTCGTTCTTGTCGTAACTTCTGTCGCAGGTTTGAGAAGCAGCGCGGAACTCCTCAAACAACACAATGCCGACCATATCCCTGTCCTTGCCGCCTGCAAAGGCTTTGAACAAGACACAGGGCTATTGACCTTCCAAGTATTGAAAGAAGTATTGCCTGAGAACAAAAAAATCGGCGTGCTGTCAGGTCCGAGCTTTGCCCAAGAACTCGCCAAACAACTGCCTTGCGCCGTGGTTGTCGCCTCAGAAAATCAGGAATGGATTGAGGAATTGGTGCCGCAACTCAACACCAACGTAATGCGCCTTTACGGCAGCACGGACGTGATCGGTGTGGCTGTCGGCGGTGCCGTCAAAAACGTTATGGCAATCGCCACCGGTCTTTCCGACGGTCTCGAATACGGGCTCAATGCGCGTGCGGCGCTGGTGACGCGAGGTCTCGCCGAAATTACCCGTCTTGCCATGGCTATGGGTGCGCAGCCCAAAACCATGATGGGGCTTGCCGGCATCGGCGACCTTATCCTGACCTGTACCGGCGCGCTTTCGCGCAACCGCCGTGTCGGTTTGGGTTTGGCAGAAGGCAAAGAACTGCATCAAGTGTTGGTGGAAATCGGCCATGTTTCCGAGGGCGTTAGCACCATCGAAGAAGTGTTTAACACCGCTGTGAAATACCAAATCGATATGCCCATTACCCAAACCCTGCTGCAACTCATCCGCAAAGAAATGACCCCGCAGCAAGTGGCAGAAAGACTCATGGAGCGCAGCGCGCGCTTTGAGTAAGGCCGAACGGCAAAGGTTGCCTGAAAACATCAAGCCAAAAAGTTTCAGACGACCTCAACATTCGGCAGCGATTGACATCCCTGCATCATCATCCTAATATCCTGACCGCCTGCCACCATGCGGCAATACGGAAGCCTATACATGAATCAATCACTCGACACCTTGGAAGTCAGCGTTTACCAGCTGGCCCAAAAATTTGAAACCCTTGTTGGTGAAAACCGCCGCCTTAACGAAGAAATCGACCGCCTCAAGCTCGAGCATGAACAACAAAAGCGCGAACACGAAGCCGCCGTTGACGAATTGAGCGAAGCGCTGCTCGTACAAGTCGGCAAACTCAAAGAAGACCTACAAGGCAAAATCGACAACCTTACCGCCGAAAAAGAACAATACCGCAGCGCATTAGAGCAGACCGCAGAAAAAATCCGCCGGCTCATTGCCCGCCTGCCGCAAGAAACGCAATCATAAGGACACGCCATGAGTATCGAACAAGTCAGCCTCGACATCATGAATGTCAATTTCACCATCAACACCCCGAGCGAAGAAAAAGATACCCTGCTCCAAGCCGTTGATATGCTCAACAAAAAAAGTGCCGCCATCAAAGAGAGCGGACGCATTGTCGGCAGCGATAAAATCGCCATTATGACCGCGCTCAACGTCGTCCACGACCTCCTTAAAATCACACTCAAAGACGATTTGGCAATAGGTGAATTTGAGCGTAAAATAACCGACATGAACAACGCCTGCCAAAAAGCTTTGGCGCGGTTGGAGCAAAATTGATTTTTCTTTTTCCCTGCGGTGTCCGCGAAGGCATATATTCCTTTGAACCAATAAGTTCGCTTAAGGTTGCCGGGAGTTGCAGTGGGCGCGAGCGTCTATCCTTAGATGCACCCGAAACTGCCCGAGGTGACCGCCTTGTCAACAAGGTTCAAGCGGATTCAGCCAAAACGGCTCTCGCGGGGATTCCCATATCAAGCCATGCCCGATTGCGGCATGGCTTTCATTTATCATCGGCTTCGACGTCGTCTGAAAAACCAAACGTAAAATCAAAAAAACACATCCCGATATTTTGGAACATCAGCAATGTTTTCCAACCTAAAAACAACATTTCCTAATGCATAAAAACGCCATCATAGAAAAAACACTTTCAGACGACCCCAATCCGATTGACAAAAGCCAATCCCATCTTTAAAATTCACAACTTTCTATATCTATCTGGATTTCCACTATGAAAACCTTTTCAGCGAAACCCCACGAGGTGAAGCGCGAATGGTTCGTTATCGACGCCCAAGACAAAATTCTGGGTCGCGTTGCAGCCGAAGTCGCACACCGTCTGCGTGGCAAGCACAAACCTGAATACACCCCCCACGTTGACACCGGCGACTACATCATCGTCATCAATGCGGACAAACTGCGTGTAACCGGTGCCAAATTCGAAGACAAAAAATACTTCCGTCACTCCGGTTTCCCCGGCGGTATCTACGAGCGTACTTTCCGCGAAATGCAAGAGCAATTCCCGGGCCGCGCTTTGGAACAAGCCGTAAAAGGCATGTTGCCTAAAGGCCCATTGGGTTACGCCATGATCAAAAAACTGAAAGTGTACGCTGGTGCAGAACACGCCCATGCCGCACAACAACCCAAAGTTTTGGAATTGAAATAAGGACACGACATGAACGGTAAATACTACTACGGCACAGGCCGCCGCAAAAGTTCAGTGGCTCGTGTATTCCTGACTAAAGGTACCGGCCAAATCATCGTAAACGGTCGTCCCGTTGACGAATTCTTCGCCCGCGAAACCAGCCGCATGGTTGTTCGCCAACCTTTGGTCCTGACTGAAAACGCTGAAGCATTCGACATCAAAGTCAACGTTATCGGCGGCGGTGAAACCGGTCAGTCCGGCGCTATCCGTCACGGCATTACCCGCGCCCTGATCGACTTCGACGCTGCGCTGAAACCTGCCTTGTCTCAAGCCGGTTTCGTGACTCGCGATGCCCGTGAAGTTGAACGTAAAAAACCAGGTCTGCGCAAAGCACGCCGCGCAAAACAATTCTCCAAACGTTAATTCGTTTTTGGAATCTCAAAAAGCCCTGCAATGCAGGGCTTTTTTTATTTGTTGCATCTCTTGAATTGCCTATGCATTTTTGAGACTGGTTGAAAGAGGGCGGACGGCTGAGAGATAGTAAGTTGAGACGGCAGGATTCGCGTTAAGTTTTTCTATTTCTTCAAATGTCGAAAATATGAAATTTCTTTTCACATTCCCCATTGATACAATGAGGTTTTTGCAGGGTCGTCTGAACATGACGGATTTCTCAAAGGGGCTTGTGGCGGCGTTGGCTTCCAATTTATTGTTTTCCATGCTGTTTCTGTACGGAACTTGGATGTATCCGATGACCGGGACGGAAGTTTTCGCTTGGCGCATGGTTGCAATGTTGGCGGCTGTATGCGTATTGATGGGCATGAGCGATGGCTGGAAGGCGGCAGGGCAGTTTGTTCGTGAAACGGGCAGGGATTGGAAACGTTGGTTTTTGATTATGTTGCCCACGCCTGTTTTCGCAAGTCAGCTTTGGCTGTTTGTATGGTCGCCGGTCAATGGTGAAGGCGTGAATGTGGCAATGGGCTATTTCCTGTTCCCATTGGCGATGCTGGCGTGTGGCAGGATTTGGTTTAAGGAAACGCTTAACCGTCTGCAAACGGTAGCGGTCGTATCGGCATATTTGGGCGTGGCATGGGAGTTGGTACGATCCGGCGCATTTTCATGGGCGACGGTATGGGTATTCGGGACGTATCCCATCTATTATTTGGTGCGCCGCAAACTGGGCGTGCCGGCATTGATAGGGCTGACGTTTGATTTGCTCGTGATTGCGCCTTGTGCCTTGTTTTATATTCTGACGCAAACCGATACCATTAATTTGATTGCGTCCACTCCCAAGCTTATCGGCTTTATCGTTCTGCTGGGTATCAATAGCGCGGTCGCCATGCATTTGAATTTAAAAGCAAGCCAACTATTACCCATTGCCGTATTCGGTATGTTGAGCTATTTGGAGCCGGTCTTGCTGTTTGTCATTTCGATTGCATGGCTGGGCGAACCTTTGGAGAGCGGGGCATTAATCAGCTACGGATTCATTTGGTTGGGTTTGAGTCTGATGATGGCAAACGGATGGCTGGCAATGAAGAGAAGAGTCGTCTGAAGCCGCTGTTTTATATAGTGGATTAACTTTAAACCAGTACGGTGTTGCCTCGCCTTAGCTCAAAGAG
>JVVZ01000391.1:0-617 GCA_001062585.1 Neisseria meningitidis | reverse complement strand
TACGGCAAGGCGAGGCAACGCCGTACTGGTTTAAAGTTAATCCACTATAAAAAAACAAAGGTCGTCTGAAACCTAGACTGGATTTCAGACGACCTTTTTGCATCAAACCCAAATGACGCAGGTCTTGCTGTTTTTGTTAATCGCGATATTCAAACGACGTCCCCAAAAACTGCTCTAAGGCAGAAACATGGGAATGATGCGGGTCTTTGACGGCAGTCAGCAGTAAAACGCTGCCGTGTTGCCGTTCCAACTCCAAGAGCTGCCTAATGGCGGTTTGCTCGGTATCGCCGTGCAGCTCCTCATGGTAACGGCTGACGAAACTGTCAAAATGTTCAGCCGGATTTTCATGATACCAGCGGCGCAGGTTTGCGCTGGGGGTGATGTCTTTGAGCCAGAGCACCGTAGCAAAGACCTCTTTGCGGATGCCGCGCGGATAGAGGCGGTCGATAAAGACTGCGGTTTGTTCGGGGCCGGGCCGGTATGCGTAAATGCGCTGTACGGTAAACATGTTTGCTTGTCTCCAATGGATTCAGGTCGTCTGAATGTTCAGACGACCTGATGTTTTATAGTGGATTAAATTTAAATCAGGACAAGACGACGAAGCCGCAGACAGTACA
>JVVZ01000390.1:0-10892 GCA_001062585.1 Neisseria meningitidis | reverse complement strand
AATCTGTTCCAACCACTGGTACCCTAGTGTTGCACTTGAAATCCGAATCCAAGGTCGTCTGAAAACTTTGGTTTCCCAGTTTTCAGACGACCTTTTACCGTTCAAATCGAGCTTTATTCAACCGTAACCGATTTCGCCAGGTTGCGCGGTTTGTCTACGTCCGTGCCGCGTGCGAGGGCGGCGTGGTAGGACAAGAGCTGCACGGGGATGGTGTGTACGATCGGCGAGAGTACGCCGACGTGGCGCGGGGCGCGGATGACGTGCACACCGTCGGTGGCGTTGAAATTGCTGTCCAAATCGGCGAAGACGAAGAGTTCGCCACCGCGTGCGCCGACTTCCTGCATATTGGCTTTAACTTTGTCCAACAAGCCGTCGTTCGGCGCGATGACGACGACGGGCATGTTTTCGTCCACCAATGCCAGCGGGCCGTGTTTCAATTCGCCTGCGGGATAGGCTTCGGCGTGGATGTAGGTGATTTCTTTCAGCTTCAACGCGCCTTCGAGGGCAATCGGGAAGTGGATGCCGCGGCCTAAAAACAGTGCGCTGTTTTTCTTGGCAAATTTTTGCGCCCACGCGGCGATTTGCGGCTCAAGGTTGAGAACGTGTTGGATGCTGCCGGGCAGTTGGCGCAGTTCTTCGACGTATTCGCGCGCTTTTTCGGCAGAAACCAAACCGCGCTGTTTGCCCAGCGTCACCGCCAAGCCGAACAATACAACCAGTTGCGTGGTGAACGCTTTGGTGGAGGCGACGCCGATTTCTGCACCGGCGCGGGTGTACAGCACCAATTCGCTTTCGCGCGGCAGGGCGGATTCCATGACGTTGCAGATGGACAGACTGTGTTTGTGCCCTAAGGATTTCGCGTATTTCAGGGCTTCCATCGTGTCCAAGGTTTCGCCGGATTGGGAAATGGTGATGATCAGTTGTTTCGGATCGGCAATCACGTCGCGGTAGCGGTATTCGCTGGCGATTTCGACGTCGGTCGGGATTTTGGCGATGGATTCGAGCCAGTATTTGGCGGTCAGCGCGGCGTAGTAGGACGTGCCGCAGGCAAGGATTTTGATGCTGTGGATGTCGTCGAACACTTCGCGTGCGTTTGCGCCGAAGTTTTCGGGTTCGAAGCCGCCGTCAAGGAAGACTTCGGCGGTATCGGCGATGGCGCGCGGCTGCTCGTGGATTTCCTTTTGCATGAAGTGGCTGTATGGGCCCAACTCCAGCGAAGCGAGCGACAGTTCGGATACTTTGACTTTGCGTTGGGTTTCGGCACCGGTTTTGTCAATGAGTTTGTCGATGCCGTTCGCGCTCAATACGGCGATGTCGCCGTCTTCCAAATAGGCGATGCGGCGGGTAAAGGCGATGACGGCGGACACGTCGGAGGCGATGAAGGTTTCTTGGTCGCCCAATGCCACCAAGAGTGGGCAGCCCATGCGTGCGACCACCATTTCTTCGGGTTTGTCCTGCGCCATCACGGCGATGGCGTATGCGCCGTGGAAACGGGCGGTGGCTGCGCGGACGGCTTCAAACAGTTTGCCGCCGTTTTGGGTGTATTCGTGATTGACGCTGTGGGCGATGACTTCGGTGTCGGTTTGCGATTCGAAGGTGTAACCCAAGGCTTTGAGGCGTTCGCGTTCGGCTTCGAAGTTTTCGATGATGCCGTTGTGGACGACGGCAATCATGCCGCCGGAGATGTGGGGGTGGGCGTTGGGTTCGGTTACGCCGCCGTGGGTTGCCCAGCGGGTATGACCGATGCCGATGTGTCCGAACACACCTTTTTCGCGCGCCGCGTCTTCCATCAGCTGCACGCGACCGACACGGCGAACGCGCTTGATTTTGCCGTCCATATTCACGGCGATACCCGACGAGTCGTAGCCCCGATATTCAAGGCGTTTGAGACCGTCGGTCAGAAAATCGACTACATTGTGATTGGCGCGGATGGCGCCGACGATACCGCACATATAAGTTCCTTAGTATCTAAAGTTGAAAAAAGACAAGACGCCGGCTTCCGTACGCCTTGCCCGCACATTATATCAGAGCGTAATATATCATACTGAATTTTAAAGAAATTAACAGTAAATCCAACTGATTGATTGCTTTAAAAATAGTTTCAAATATCAGGCTTCCCGCCGTTTGAGTGCCATATGGCGGATTAGTTTTGTCGAATAGGTTGATATGCTGTCTGTATAAATATAACATGAATCGGCTGGCTATTTCAGACGACCTTATACATTTCTTAACCATCCAGCGTAAAAAGACGTACAAAAACCAAGCTGCCGCAATCGAATCATTTATAATTTCATGAAAATAAAAACAAGGATTTCACACCATGGCAAAAAAATTCCCCATCTTCCCCAAAGCGCCGGAGCGCATCTGCTGGGGTTGCGACAAATATTGTAAAGAAGACGATTTGCAATGCGGCAACGGCTGCGAGCGCATCCAGCACCCCATCGAATTGGACGGGCGCGAGTGGTATAAAAAAGGCGACTGGAGCAATTTGTTGAGCGAAGAGCAGCAAATCGAACTGGGCTTGAAAGAAGCGCCCAAACCCGCCAAGCCGCATATCAAGCTGCCGTTGCGGAATAAAACGGCTTAAGCACCCCGCCAAGCTTAAGGGGTCGTCTGAAAACCGAAGGGGCGCAATCATGCGCCCTTATCTTTAATTTCAACGATACACCAAGAAATTGACCCCACACGCGCCAAACCGCCGCTGCCCATCTTCCTAGCAAACATACTGAACTTTAAATACGGTATATCATCAAATTCCGTCATTCCCATGCAGGCGGGAATCCATTTTTGAAATTCAGAAACTGTTTTCCAAATCAAGATTTCTAAAGTTTTACGATGGATTCCCGCCTGTGCGGGAATGACGGCAACAGAAACGGCAACGGTTCAAATCCCCTGTCCCAATGTGGCTTCCCTTACCAAAGGTCGTCTGAAAACGCCAAAATATGCTTTTCAGACGACCTTTCCCATCTCTCCCGAACCCGTCCGCGAAAAATGCTAAAATAACTAATTCATAAGCAAATCCACCTTTTCAGACGACCTCGATGCTCACCGATTTAGAAAAAAACGCCATCCGCGACCATTACCAAAATATCGGCAAAAACCTGCCCGGTTTCCGTCCGCGCGCTTCGCAGCGGGAAATGATTGCGGCGGTTGCCAACGCTTTTTCGCGGACGTTGACGCGCGAAGAAGGCGGCGAGCCGCCCAAGCGCGAGGGCGAGAGCATTGCCGTGATCGAAGGGCCGACCGGCGTGGGCAAATCGCTTGCCTACTTACTGGCTGGTGGCATTATGGCGCAGACGCGCGGCAAGCGGCTGATTGTGAGCAGCGCGACGGTTGCCTTGCAGGAGCAGTTGGTTGACCGCGACCTTCCGTTTCTGGTCGAAAAAAGCGGTTTGGAACTGACCTTCGCGCTTGCCAAAGGGCGCGGCCGCTATCTCTGTCCCTACAAACTCTATCAACTGACGCAAAGCAACGCCCAGCAAAACCTGCTCGGCTTTGAAGCCCCCGCCGTCTTGTGGGACAGCAAACCCAAGCCCGAAGAATTGAAGCTGCTGCGCGACATCGCTGACGAATTTTCCGCCCGACGGTTCAACGGCGACCGCGACACTTGGCCGGAAAAAATCGACGACACCATCTGGATGAAGGTGAACAACGACAACTACGGCTGCCTCAAAACCGCCTGCCCAAACCGCCCGGAATGCCCGTTTTACCTTGCCCGCGACACGCTGGAAACCGTCGATGTCGTCGTAACCAACCACGATTTGCTGATGGTCGACATCAGCATGGGCGGCGGCGTGATTTTGCCCGACCCTGAAAACAGTTTCTATTGCATCGACGAAGCGCACCACCTGCCCAAAAAAGCACTCAGCCAGTTTGCCGCCGAGCATTCGTGGAACCAAGCGGTGTGGGCGTTGGAAAAACTGCCGCAGGTTACCGGCAAAATTGCCGCACTCACCGACAAAGGCGAGTTGGCGAACTTTGCCGACGAAGCCGCCGCCGCGTTGCTCGAAAGCCTGCACGAATGGCAGTTCCACCTTGCCGAAGAGCCGTCTTTGGGCTTGGGGTCGTCTGAAAACGACAGACGGACCAACAGCGAACCGACTTGGCTGTGGGAAGACGGCAAAATCCCAGAAGGCCTCGAAACCACCGTTTCCAACACCGCCATCGCCGCCCGCAGCCTCTACAAACACATCAACAGCCTCAACGACGCATTGTCCACCGCCCGCCGCGACAAAGACCAAAACAGCGCGCAAATCGACCGCCTGAGTACCGAATTCGGCGTATTCCGCGCCCGTATCGAACAAATCACCGCTACATGGGACTTGCTCTCCACCGTCCCGCTCGAGGGCGAAGAACCGCTGGCAAAATGGATAACCCGCCGCGCCGACGACAAAAACGACTACATTTTCAACGCCAGCCCCATCAGCAGCGCGTCCCACCTCGCCAACAGCCTGTGGCGGCGCGCGGCAGGCGCAGTGTTGACCTCCGCCACCCTGCAATCCTTGGGCAGCTTCAACCTGATCCTGCGCCAAACCGGACTGCAATGGCTGCCCGAAACCACCACCCTCGCCCTAGAAAGCCCGTTTGATTTCGACGCGCAAGGCGAACTCTACATCCCGCCCGTGCACGCCAGTCCCAAAGACCCCGCCGCGCACACCGCCGCCATCGTCGAATGGCTGCCCAAGCTCATTTCGCCCACCGAAGCCATCGGCACGCTCGTCCTGTTTTCCTCGCGCAAACAAATGCAGGATGTCGCCCTGCGCCTGCCCGAAGACTACCTGCCGCTCTTGCTCGTACAAGGCGAATTGCCCAAAGCCGTCCTCCTGCAAAAACACCACCAAGCCATAGAAGAAGGCAAAGCCAGCATTATCTTCGGACTCGACAGCTTCGCCGAAGGACTCGACCTGCCCGGCACCGCCTGCGTGCAAGTCATCATCGCCAAACTCCCCTTCGCCATGCCCGACAACCCCATCGAAAAAACCCAAAACCGCTGGATAGAACAGCGCGGCGGCAATCCCTTTATCGAAATCACCGTCCCCGAAGCCGGCATCAAACTCATCCAAGCCGTCGGCCGCCTCATCCGCACCGAACAAGACTACGGTCGCGTGACCATTCTCGACAACCGCGTCAAAACGCAGCGATACGGCCAGCAATTACTAGCCAGCCTGCCACCGTTTAAAAGGATAGGTTGAAACCCATAAATAAAAAGGTCGTCTGAAACCTGATTGCCAGTTTCAGACGACCTCAACACAAACACAATCAACACATACCATGAACAAACTCACTTTCATCGCCCTGCTTATCCCCCTGCTGGCTTCCTGCGGTTCGGTTTCACTTTCCCAATCCGACCGCGATTACGTCCAAACCCATCCCGCACCCAAAGCCTTTGACTCGAAGCGCACCCAATACACCTGAGCCACTTGGACACCGCCGTCCGATACTGATGCCGAAGCCGAACAATGGTATCGGGCGGCAACCTTACTCCATGCCCAAAGTTGGCGCAGAACCGCGCAAGAGTTGCAGGACATGGTGATTCTGTACGAAGCGGCGGCAAGTCGCGGACATTACCGTGCCATTAACAATCTCTATCTGCTCTACACCGGTACCCAAGGAGCAATGGGGGATTTGTTTGACCAACGTCCCGACCGCGCCCGCAAATGGTTGTATTATGGTTTGGAGAAGGATTGGGCGATGGCATACTACTGGCTGTTTGATGCCTTGTATGAAGGTCATGCCGGCTACCCTTACAACCCGAAACTCGGCCTTGCCTACCTGCAAAAGGCAGTGGAATTGGGTGTCCCGTTGGCGCAGTATGAATTGGCACAGATTTACGAAAAAAATCTCGATAATTCAAAAACCGCTCAACTGCTGCTTGAGTGTGCCGCCAAGCAGGGATTTTCAGTGGCAATGGATGAATTATCTACTTTCAAGTGGATTGACGGCAAATTAAACGAATCCCTGTTACTGATGCACAATGCCGTACGGAATGGAGGTGAAAAAGGGGGTGAGTCTGCGTTACTATTGACGGACGTTTATATCGAATCAAAAGGTATTCTTCAGGCATTTTCCGCAACTCCTGCCGACCCTATTCGAGAAGCAGCCTATCATGAACTATATGTGGCACTTAAAGGCACGGACACTACCAGCGGCAATATTTTTTATACTTTCCCGCGTCTGGACGAGGTTCTGCCACTGCCTCCCGCCAAAACCCATTGGAAAGGCATCTACTCCGCAATGAGTAAAGAAGACGCAGCGTTCTATCAAAACCCGCCTGACACCGCAGCCTTAGCCGCCGATATCCTTAAACGCGGTATCGTCAAAAAAGAAGAGGTTTACTGGTCGCCGCGCCCTCCCGAGCCTCCCGAAGATGACGGGCTGTAATTGGAATCAAGACACAACATTTAAAAAAGGTCGTCTGAAACCTGATTTCCTGTTTCAGACGACCTCAACACAAACACAATCAACACATACCATGAACAAACTTACTTTCATCGCCCTGCTTATCCCCCTGCTGGTTTCCTGCGGTTCGGTTTCACTTTCCCAATCCGACCGCGATTACACACAGACCCATCCAGTACCCAAAGCCTTTGATTCCAAACGTACACAATACACCTGCGCCACTTGGACGCCACCATCTCCACCCGATGCCGAAGCCCATCTTTGGTATCGCGCCGCCACTCTGCTGGATGCCAAAGACTGGCGTATGAACAAACAGGAATTTCAGGACATGATTGTCTTGTATGAAGCGGCTGCATCAAAGGGGCATTATCAGGCAATTAACAACCTTTACCTGCTCTACACCCATGTCCAAGGTTCGACCGGCATCATGTACAACCCCTTGCACAACCGCGCCCGTAAATGGCTGCACTACGGTCTGGACAAAAACTGGGCGATGGCAAACTATTGGCTGTTTGACGCTTTGTATGAAGGAAACGCGGGCTACCGCCGTAATCCGCAACTTGGTCTTGCCTATTTGCAAAAGGCGGTGGATTTGGGGGTGCCGCTGGCGCAATATGAGTTGGCGCGGATTTACGAAAATAAAATGAAAGATGCGAAGACTAGTGAATCATTGTTTAGCTGTGCAGCCAAGCAGGGTTTCTCTGCAGCAATGGACGAGTTATCCATATCTAAGAAGATTGATGGAGATTTAAAAGAATCATTGTCGTTGATGCACAATGCAGTGCGGTATGGCGGCCAAGGGGGTGGTGGGGCTGCTGTAGGTTTAGAAATGGTTTTCAGTAAAGATAAGGAATTAATGAGGCAATTTTCTGATATTCCTGCTGATCCAATCCGCAAAGCTGCCTACAAAGAATTGTATAAGGCACTTTTAGGCACTGGCACCAAAAGCGGCAACCCCTTCTACACCTTCCCGCGCCTAGATGAAGTTCTCCCTCTGCCACCAGCCAAAACCCATTGGAAAGGCATCTACTCCGCAATGAGCAAGCAAGATGCAGCGTTCTACCAAAATCCGCCCGACACCGCCGCCCTTGCCGCCGATATCCTCAAACGCGGTATCGTCAAAAAAGAAGAAGTTTACTGGCCGCCGCGCAAAGATTAAGATAAACAGGACCCCTCACCGTTCCCCCTACAAACTCAGGACAAACACGACATGACCTTAGACCAATGGCTGCACCATTCGCAGTTGCCGAGACTCGAAGCCCGTATGCTGCTGCAATATGCAGGCGGTTATAGCCGTGTGCAGTTGGTCACGCAAGGCGCCGATCCGCTGCCGGAAGCAGTAGCCGCGCAACTGGATATCCTGCAGGCACGTCGTCTGAAAGGCGAGCCGATGGCGTATATTTTGGGCGGACGGGAGTTTTACGGACGATGGTTTGAAGTCGGTCCCGACGTGTTGATTCCCCGTCCCGAAACCGAGCATTTGGTGGAGGCGGTTATCGGGCATCTTCCTGAAAACGGACAGGTTTGGGATTTGGGAACGGGCAGCGGGGCGGTTGCCGTGACGGTGGCGTTGGAAAGAACGGATGCGGCAGTGCGCGCTTCCGATATCAGCAGCGGAGCGTTGGCGATTGCCCGTAAAAACGCGGAAACTCTGGGCGCAAGGGTCGAGTTTGCATTGGGTTCGTGGTTTGAGACGGATAAGACGTCGTCTGAAGACAAGCACCGCTTCGATGTCATTGTTTCCAATCCGCCTTATATCGAGGCCGGCGACGAGCATTTGAGCCAAGGGGATTTGAGATTCGAGCCGCAAACGGCGTTGACAGATTTTGCCGACGGTTTGAGCTGTATTCGAGAGCTAGCGCAGCGCGCGCCGGAATTTTTAAAAGAGGGCGGATGGCTGCTGCTGGAACATGGTTACAACCAAGGCGCCGCAGTGCGGCAGATTTTGACGGCAAACGGCTTTGCCGAAGTCAGTACGCAACAAGATTTGGCAGGGCTGGACAGATTGACTTTAGGCATGTTCCGCCACATCGAATAATGCTTTCCAGTGGTTGAAAGTGAAGCCGCCAATCTGCCGCCTGCCGTATCTTTTCAGTTTACAGTGGTTTAGTCATGCAGCGTCGCAGCATGTAAAGTATTTTCCAATAAAGTAGCAATTGTCATCGGACCGACCCCGCCGGGTACAGGGGTAATCATGCCCGCCCGTTCTTTTGCCACATCAAATTCCACATCGCCGCACAGGCTGCCATCTTCCAAACGGTTAATCCCGACATCAATCACCACCGCGCCGGGTTTAATCCATTCCCCTTTGACAAAATTGGGAATCCCGACGCCTACCACCACAATATCAGCAGCCCCGACTTCCTTGTCCAAGTTTTCCGTCGCGCTGTGGCAAATCGTCACCGTGGCGCGGGCAAGCAGCAGCTCCAATGCCTGCGGGCGTCCGACAATATTCGATGCCCCAACGACCACCGCCTTCTTGCCTTTCGGATCGATGCCGTAAGCCTCCAGCAGCGTCATCACACCCTTGGGCGTACAAGGGCGCATCAGTGGCATTTTTACCACCAAACGACCCACGTTATAAGGATGGAAGCCGTCCACATCTTTGTCCGGATGGATACGCTCCAAAACAGCCTGACTGTCTAAGCCCTCAGGAAGCGGAAGCTGCACCAAAATACCGTCTACTTCCGCGTTCCCGTTCAATTCATCAATCAGCTTCAGCAAATCTTCCTGAGAAGTCGACGCTGGCAGCTCATAAGACAATGACCTGATGCCGCATTTTTGGCATGCCGATTTCTTGTTGCGGACATATACGGCACTGGCAGGGTTGTCACCGACCAACACCACGGCCAAACAAGGCGCACGCAATCCGGATTCAAGCCGCTTGGCTACCGCAGCGGATACCAGCTGCAAACGCTCCTGCGATATTTTTTTACCGTCAATCAATTGGGCTGTCATGAAATTTCCATTTGGTTATCAATAAATAGCAAACGCAATTATCGCATTTTTAAAATGATTTGGCAGTCGGATAACAGCAAAAACCGAAACTGTATTTTTGAACGGCATTACACCCAGTATGAAGTAGGCGAAAAATTAAATTTTAAATAAAAATAAACAGATAATTTAGAAAAAAGAAAAATGATCTCAAATTGGATTGACAGGATTTCAGCGTATCTGTATATTCCCATTCTTCAGTCGGGGCGTAGCGCAGCCCGGTTAGCGCATCTGCTTTGGGAGCAGAGGGTCGTGAGTTCGAATCCCACCGCCCCGACCACACAAAAAATTCAGCACGAATCGGCATGAGCGCCCGTAGCTCAACCGGATAGAGCACCGACCTTCTAAGTCGGGGGTTACAGGTTCGATTCCTGTCGGGCGTGCCAAAAGTTAATGGTGGCTGTAGCTCAGTTGGTAGAGCCCTGGATTGTGATTCCAGTTGTCGTGGGTTCGAGCCCCATCAGCCACCCCAAATAAAAAATCCTGCATAGCAATATGCAGGATTTTTTATTGTCTATTGCATTTCAAATAGAGGTTGGACTTGCGTGTCATCTGTGAGAATTGAAGTATTTGGCTTTTGAAGTGTCGTGGTATGTAAGATAAACTTTTAGGTGACTTTGAGGTCGTCTGAAAACAAATCTTCTGAAAGTAACAAATTTTCTGTGAAACTGAAGACTCCCTAGAGAAAAGGAGAACCCATCATGCCCGTCCCTACCCACTTGCAGCCTTATATTCACGCTGACAGTCTGCATAGTTTCGACGGTATCGAGTACCGTTTTGCCATAGCCCATAATGGTTCAAACCGTTTCTACATCCGTTATTACGGTGAATTTTACGACGACCTGATCACCGATACAGACAACGCTCTGGTTAAAGTTGTCGCCGTTGAGCCTGAAAGCGGGCAGGAAATTTTACTGTTTGATGGTGGTAGGCACGGCTACAACGCCATGTTGTGCGATGAACATTCTGAAGATTCTCTGAATAATCGCCCCCTGCAAGATTTGGATGACACGCTGTACCAAATTGAAGTTCATGCTTTCTACAATATCGACTATGAAGCCGAACGCGAAGATTTTTGCGATGAAAACGGCAAAGTAGAGCTGATAAATAGTGAAATTATAGATTTTGATCGCCTACGGCAGGATGGTATGGATGCGATTACCATTGAGCTTATTGATCCTCAAGGGAAGCCGCGTGAAATCGTGAGGGAAGAGTTGGCATAATTTGCCGGTTGAAGGAGCAAATCGAAATATCGCTGTATTTCACTAAAACCAACCGCCATTCGTGACGGGGGAAGTAATTGACCAATATAGCAGGCTGACTGATAGATTAAATTTGAAACTATTTACTGGGGGTGCTTAAGAATCTTACAGATTTTAGTGAATCCAAAAAAGAGAGAACTTTAAAGAAGTTTTTAAACGCCGGCTTCGGGGCAATAGTTTTTGAAGCAATAACATAGGAAAAAAGAAAATGAAAAGATTGTTTATATTTGCTCTAGC
>JVVZ01000389.1:0-3002 GCA_001062585.1 Neisseria meningitidis | reverse complement strand
AAACCAGTACGGCGTTACCTCGCCTTGTCCTGATTTAAAGTTAATCCACTATACCGTGTCGCGTGCCATGTCATGAATGCTTCTGGGAATAGTTAAACCGCCCCGATGGATTTGGCAACAGACGGTCTGACGGCTACAATATCGCGTTAAAAACTTTTCATTTGGGAACACGCAAAATGTTGGTTCATCCTGAGGCGATGGGCGTCGCCGCATTGGCGGACAAAATCCGCAAAATCGAAAACTGGCCGCAAAAAGGCATTTTATTTCACGACATTACACCGGTGCTTCAAAGCGCAGAATATTTCCGCCTTTTGGTGGACTTGCTGGTTTACCGCTATATGGGTCAGAAAATCGATGTCGTGGCTGGCTTGGACGCACGCGGCTTCATCATCGGCGCGGCGTTGGCGTATCAGTTGAACGTCGGCTTCGTCCCCATCCGCAAAAAGGGCAAGCTGCCTTTTGATACGATTTCGCAAAGCTACGCGCTGGAATACGGCGAAGCGACAGTCGAAATCCACAAAGACGCGGTCAAACCCGGCGCGCGCGTGCTGCTGGTCGATGACTTGGTCGCAACCGGCGGCACCATGCTCGCAGGCGTAGAACTAATCCGAAAACTCGGCGGCGAAGTCGTTGAAGCGGCGGCGATTTTGGAATTTACGGACTTGATCGGCGGCAGCAAAATCCGCGAAAACGGCGTTCCCCTGTTTACCCTGCTGCAAAACGAAGGCTGCATGTAAACTTTGCCCATGCCTCAAAGGTCGTCTGAAACAGCCATTCCGCTTTTCAGACGACCTTTTTGTTGTCCCTGATTACGCGGTTAATGTAAATATCGGTTTCAGATTCGGATAATGCCGCCAAATCGTTTAGAATACGGTTCTAATTGATTCTAATAAAGATACGGCAAGTAATGAACGCACAACGCATATTTTCCCTCTCGCTCAGCCTGATTGCCGCAGCCGTCTTGTCGGCATGCGTCTCTGAAAACGACACCTCATCCAAAGAGCCTGCCTCTTCCCTGACCGAACCCGCCTCCATCCCCGCCCGCCGCGCGGAAGGCGAATCCAAAGTATTGTCCGATTACGGCCAATACCAAGGCGCGTTGGATGCCGCCAAACGCGGCGACGATATGTGGGTGCAACAATTCTTGGCTCAGGCGGGCGACAGCGCGATGGCTGAAACCGTCCGCAACGAATGGCTCAAAAGCCTCGGCGCGCGCGGACAATGGGATGTGTTCCGCCAAGAAAACAAAAAGCTGAATGCGGCGGGCCGGGTGCAGGAAGTGCAATGTTATGCCGAACTGAGCAGCGGCAGCTACAACATGGCGGCAGAGCTTGTGCGCGTTACCAACAAGCTGCCTGCAGGCTGTACCCGCTTGGTCGAAAGCGCGGCATCGGCAGGTCGTCTGAACAACAACGACGCATGGCGCCGCGTACGCGGATTGTTGAGCAACAGCCAAACCAGCGACGCACGCAGCTTGGCAGCCGCATTGGGCAGCCCGTTTGAAGGCGGCTCGCAAGGTGCGCGCGAATACAGCCTTTTGAACGTCATCGGCAAAGACGCGCGCAAATCCTCCTCCGCAGCCTCCACGCTGTCCAGCATGGAATCCGGCTTAAGCCGCGAACAAAGCAGTTTCGCATGGGGCGTATTGGGACTCTACCAAGCGCAAAATCAAAACATGCAAACCGCGTTGAGCTACTACAACCGCGTTTCCGACCGCAAACAACTGACCGACGAGCAATTCGAATGGTACGCCCGCGCCGCCCTGCGCCTGCAACGCTGGAACGAATTGTCCGGTATCATCCAACAAATGCCCGACAACCTGCAAAAAGACCCGACTTGGCAATACTGGCTGGGTCGCAGCTACGCCGCACAAGGCAACCAAAGCCGTGCTAAAGAAATGTACGAAAAAGCCGCTGCAAGCGGACGCAATTTCTACGCCGTCTTAGCAGGCGAAGAACTCGGCCGCCGCGTCAATACCAAAAACAACGTTTCCGACGCCAATAAAAAAGACGTCCGCCGCATGGCAGACGACGGCGCCATCAAACGCGCGCTGGTTCTGTTTAAAAACAGCCAAAGCAGCAACGATGCCAAAATGCGCCGTCAGGCGCAGGCAGAATGGCGTTTCGCCACCCGCGACTTCAACGAGGACAACCTCCTGACTGCCGCGCAAGTCGCCTTTGAAAACCAGTTCTACGACATGGCGATCAACAGCGCCGACCGGACCGAGCGCAAACTCAACTACAACCTGCGCTACCTCTCTCCGTTTAAAGAGACCACCGTCCGCTACGCCTCGCAAGCAGGCATAGATCCCGCTTGGGTTTACGGTCTGATCCGCCAAGAAAGCCGCTTCGTCATGGGCGCGCAATCCAGCGTCGGCGCGCAAGGCCTGATGCAGGTTATGCCCGCCACCGCCCGAGAAATCGCTGGCAAAATCGGCATGAGCAGCAGCGAACTCTACACTATGGACGGCAACATCCGCATGGGTACATGGTACATGGCAGATGCCAAACGCCGCCTGCAAAACAACGAAGTGATGGCAACCGCAGGCTACAACGCCGGCCCCGGCCGCGCCCGCAACTGGCAGGCTTCTACACCTCTGGAAGGCGCGATTTACGCCGAAACCATCCCTTTCACCGAAACCCGCGACTACGTCAAAAAAGTCATGACCAACGCGACCTTCTACGCATCCCTGTTCAACGAGCCGCAAACTTCGTTGAAACAGCGTATGGGAACCGTTCCGGGTCGTTATTGATTGACTTGGCTGCATCCGATCGGATTGTTTGACAGATACGGAAGCCAAACTTGAAAAGGTCGTCTGAAAGTATGTTTTCAGACGACCTTTTTTAGTGTGGATGATGGCAAAAAACAACGAATCAACCGCTTTAATCTTCATCGCCATCCCGCACTCTTTTCAATAAACTGGTTGGCATTACCCTGCCCCAATCCTTTGTATAGTGGATTAAATTTAAATCAGGACAAGGCGAGGCAACGCCGTACTGGTT
>JVVZ01000388.1:0-13500 GCA_001062585.1 Neisseria meningitidis | reverse complement strand
TGAGCTAAGGCGAGGCAACGCCGTACTGGTTTAAAGTTAATCCACTATACACAAAACCATCGCCGCAAATGACAACAAGTCTTCAGCAGCCCTATTTTTGCAACGCAATATTTTCAGACGACCTCTCGGCTTAAAAGGTCGTCTGAAAAATCATTCAGCCCTACCGCTTCAAAGCCAACGTCAACACGCCCGCCGTAACCAGTCCCAAGCCTACCCATTCCTGCGTGCTGGGGCGTTCGTCCAGAAAGACCACCGCCATCAGCGCGACCAAAACCAGGCTGAATTTATCGACGGGGGCGACTTGCGAGGCGTTGCCCAGTTGCAGGGCTTTGAAGTAGGCGAGCCAAGATGCGCCGGTAGCGAGGCCGGAGAGAATCAGGAATGTCCAGTTGCGACCGGTAAACCCGTTCACGCCCTGCCATTTGCCGGTATAGGTCAGGAACAAGACCAGCGCGGCGAGGATGACCAGCGTGCGGATGAAGGTGGCGAAATCCGAATCGATGCCCTGCAAACCCATTTTGGCGAAAATCGCCGTCAGCGAGGCGAAGCCTGCGGAAGCCAATGCCCAGAAAAGCCATGCGTTGCTGCCCATGTTTGTCCGTTTCTCTTGTGGATTGTCAACAATATGAACCGTATTTTTGTTGAATTATCGAATTTTTCACTGCGATTCATTCTCAGATAACGCTATAATATGCCTAATATTCTTTTGAATCCATCAGCGTTTGTCTTTCCGATGGGCTTTCAGACGACCCTCCTCTTTTTCTTCTCCATTCAGTAAAGGAAAATCATGAGCTTCAAAACCGATGCCGAAATCGCCCAATCTTCCACCATGCGTCCGATTGGCGAAATTGCCGCCAAGCTGGGTTTGAACGTGGACAATATCGAACCCTACGGCCATTACAAAGCCAAAATCAATCCTGCCGAGGCGTTCAAACTGCCGCAAAAACAAGGCCGTCTGATTTTGGTTACCGCCATCAACCCGACTCCGGCGGGCGAAGGCAAAACCACCGTGACCATCGGTTTGGCGGACGCGTTGCGCCACATCGGCAAAGACGCCGTTATCGCCCTGCGCGAACCTTCTTTGGGGCCTGTGTTCGGCGTCAAGGGCGGCGCGGCGGGCGGCGGCTATGCCCAAGTTTTGCCGATGGAAGACATCAACCTGCACTTCACCGGCGACTTCCACGCCATCGGTGCGGCGAACAACCTGCTCGCCGCCATGCTCGACAACCACATCTACCAAGGCAACGAATTGAACATCGACCCCAAACGCGTCCTGTGGCGGCGCGTGGTCGATATGAACGACCGCCAGTTGCGCAACATCATCGACGGTATGGGCAAACCTGTTGACGGCGTGATGCGTCCTGACGGCTTTGACATTACCGTCGCCTCCGAAGTGATGGCGGTATTCTGTCTTGCCAAAGACATCAGCGATTTGAAAGAGCGTTTGGGCAACATCCTCGTCGCCTACGCCAAAGACGGCAGCCCCGTTTACGCCAAAGATTTGAAAGCCCACGGCGCGATGGCGGCATTGCTCAAAGACGCCATCAAGCCCAACTTGGTACAAACCATCGAAGGCACGCCCGCTTTCGTACACGGCGGTCCCTTCGCCAACATCGCCCACGGCTGCAACTCCGTTACCGCCACCCGACTGGCGAAACACCTTGCCGATTACGCCGTAACCGAAGCAGGCTTCGGCGCGGATTTGGGTGCGGAAAAATTCTGCGACATCAAATGCCGCCTTGCCGGATTGAAACCCGACGCAGCAGTCGTCGTCGCCACCGTCCGCGCCTTGAAATACAACGGCGGCGTAGAACGCGCCAACCTCGGCGAAGAAAACCTCGAAGCCTTGGCAAAAGGCCTGCCCAACCTGCTGAAACACATTTCCAACCTGAAAAACGTCTTCGGCCTACCCGTCGTCGTCGCCATCAACCGCTTCGTGTCCGACTCCGATGCTGAGTTGGCGATGATTGAAAAAGCCTGTGCCGAACACGGCGTCGAAGTTTCCCTGACCGAAGTGTGGGGCAAAGGCGGCGCGGGCGGCGCGGATTTGGCGCGCAAAGTCGTCAACGCCATCGACAACCAACCGAATAACTTCCGCTTCGCCTACGATGTCGAGTTGAGCATCAAAGACAAAATCCGCGCCATCGCCCAAAAAGTGTACGGAGCGGAAGACGTCGATTTCAGCGCGGAAGCATCCGCCGAAATCGCCTCGCTGGAAAAACTGGGCTTGGACAAAATGCCCGTCTGCATGGCGAAAACCCAATATTCCCTCAGCGACAACGCCAAACTCTTGGGCTGCCCCGAAGGCTTCCGCATCACCGTGCGCGGCATCACCGTTTCTGCCGGCGCAGGCTTCATCGTCGCCCTGTGCGGCAACATGATGAAAATGCCCGGCCTGCCCAAAGTACCCGCCGCCGAGAAAATCGACGTGGACGCAGACGGCGTGATCCACGGCTTGTTCTAATTTGAGTCGGCAGTGAAGTAAAACGGCAAAGGTCGTCTGAAAACGGTTTTCAGACGACCTTATATTATTTGGAACAGTTTCAACTCAAACTCGACAACCCGTAGCGTGGGCTTTGCCCGCGAATCCTCCCCTAATGAAAATAGTCGTCTGAAAAGACGGAGCAAATCCGCCGCACTCGTTTTCAGACGACCTTATATTATTTGAAACGGTTTAAACTCAACCGCGACAACCCGTAGCGTGAGCTTTACCCACGAATCCTCCCCTGATGAATAGTCGTCTGAAACGATAGAGCAAACCCACCGCATTGGTTTTCAGACGACCCTTTGTTTACGCGATCGCTTTGCCTTATCCTGATTTGAAGTTAATCCACTATAATACCGCCCATTGTTTTTAAACCGACGAAAGGTCGTCTGAAATGACTCAAAACGCAAGCAACCTCTGCTGGCTCGATATGGAAATGACCGGGCTTGACCCCGAGCGCGAACGCATCATCGAAGTCGCCATGATTATCACCGACTCCGATTTGAACGTCTTGGCGCAGTCCGAAGTTTATGTCGTCCACCAAAGTGACGAACTGCTCGACGGCATGGACGCATGGAACACCGCCACCCACGGCCGCACGGGGCTGACCCAGCGCGTGCGCGAATCGCGGCTCACCGAAGCCGAAGTGGAACAAAAACTGCTGGACTTTATCGCGCAATGGATTCCCGAAAAAGCCACGCCGATGTGCGGCAATTCCATTCATCAAGACCGCCGCTTCATGGTCAAATACATGCCGCGCCTCGAAGCGTATTTCCACTACCGCAATCTGGACGTATCCACCCTGAAAGAACTCGCCAAGCGTTGGAATCCGCCCGTTGCCAAAGGCGTGGTAAAACGCGGTTCGCATCAGGCTTTGGACGATATTCTCGAAAGCATTGAGGAAATGCGTTACTACCGCGAAAACTTCTTGAAACTGCCTGAGACCGTCTGAAAACACCATCGGAACACTTTTCAGACGACCTCCGACCATCATGTCCTACCCATACCGCCAATCCCTGCCCGACACGCCGCTGGACATCGTCGGCGATGTTCACGGCGAATTTGCTGCCTTTCAATCGCTGCTGCACCGGCTCGGCTACCGCGACGACGGTTTCCATCCGCGCGGGCGGCGGCTGGTGTTCGTCGGCGATTTGTGTGACCGCGGCCCCGACAGCCCCGCGATGCTGGCGTGGTTCAAACAGGCTTACGAACACGGATGGGCATGGATGGTTTTGGGCAACCACGAATTGAACATCCTTGCCGACGACCCGAAAGACGGTTCCGGCTGGTTTTTCGATGTCCGCGCCGAAAAAGACGCCCATTACGCGCCGTGGCATTGCGTTGAAGAGAAAGAGAAAACAGAATTGCGCGCATGGCTGGCCGAACAGCCGCTGCTGCTGGAGCGCGAAGACCTGCGCATCGTCCACGCCGCCTGGCTGCCGCCGCAAATCGAACGCCTCGAAGAAGCAAAGGGCGAAAGCCTGATCGCGCAATACCGCCGTTTCGATGCCGAGTTGAAACACCGCCTTCAGACGGCCTCTTGGTATCCCGACTACCTCTACGAACAGGCGCATTATGTCCCGCAGGCGGAAAATCCCGACCATGCGCCGCCGCCCATGCCCGCCACGGCGCGATACGAACTCGAACGCAGCCGCCTGCATCCGATACGCGCCCTCACCAGCGGCGTGGAGCGTTTGGCGGACGAGCCGTTTTACGCCGGCGGACGTTGGCGCGGTACGACCCGTTGCGCGTGGTGGGACGACTACTGTGACGATACGCCCGTCGTTATCGGCCATTATTGGCGCAGTTGGCAGCCGTCTCCCGCTACCGTTGCCGCCGAACGGCTGTTGCTGCCGCCGCAGCCGGATGTCTGGCACGGGGCGCGGCGCAACGTGTTCTGCGTCGATTTTTCCATCGGCGCAAGCTGGCGGGCAAGGAAATTCCCGCAGAAATACCGTCCCGAACAGTTCAGGCTGGCGGCATTGCGCTGGCCGGAGAAGGTGTTGGTGTTTGAGAACGGCGAATGCGCGGCGACGCGTTAGCCTGACAACAAACCGGCATACTCGCCCAAACGCCTTAAAGCAAAGTTATCCATAAGCTTGAACACCGATACCCCCTTTCGCAAGCATTCTTCTGATTCAATCACGCCAAATAAAAAAAGCCGACCGAACCCGTTTAAGGTTCGGTCAGCTTTTATCGTTTTAAAAATTAACGATGTCTGTGGACTTGGCTGCCGATGACGCCGCCTAATGCAGCGCCGCCCAAAGTAGAGCCGGTATCGCCGCCGATCAAGTTACCCGCTACACCGCCCAATACCGCGCCAGTAGCGGTATTGCGTTGTGTTTGGGTCATGCCCGCACATGCACTCAGAGAAGTAGCAATGGCGATCAAGGTCAAAGTTTTAGTCAAGAAAGACTTGCTCATGGTGTGTTCTCCGTTGTGGGTTAACTCAGTGACGAAAGTATGTCACATCAAGTCATTAATATTTATTCCAATAAGTAAAGTCATTTTAAACTAGGATAACTTAACAGGCGGACAGTTAGAAAAAACCATAATCCGATAAATCAGACAAATTAAATAAAAGGTCGTCTGAAACTGTCTGTTTTTACCCACACACAGCCTTTTCAGACGACCTCTTTTTTCACCACTCAATCAGGCTTAAGGCGCGACCCGTTTACGGTTTGCCGCAGCCAAAAGCGCGAGCATTTCTTCGGTGGTATCCCAGCCGATGCAGGCATCGGTAATGCTTTGCCCATAAACCTCGGGCTTGTCCTGTCTGCCTTCGACCAAATGGCTTTCCACCATCACGCCCATAATATTGTCTTCGCCGTTTTCCAGTTGCGCGGCGACGTCTTGGGCAACTTCCATCTGCCGTCTGTAATCTTTACGGCTGTTTGCGTGGCTGCAATCGACCATCAGCTTGGGCGACAAACCGGCTTTTATTAATTGCTCCGCCGCCGATTTGACGTGTTCGGTGCTGTAATTCGGCTCCTTACCGCCGCGCAGGATAACGTGGCAGTCGGGATTGCCGCCGGTATGCACAATGGCGGAATGCCCCGCTTTGGTTACAGACAGGAAGTGATGCGGATGACTTGCCGCGCCAATCGCATCGATGGCGATTTTCAGATTGCCGTCCGTACCGTTTTTGAAACCGACCGGACAGGACAGGCCGCTGGCGAGTTCTCGGTGTACTTGGCTCTCCGTCGTCCGCGCACCAATCGCGCCCCAAGAAATCAAGTCCGCGTAATATTGCGGCGTAATCATGTCGAGGAACTCTGTCGAAGCGGGCATGCCCATATTGTTCAGCGTCAGCAGCAAGCTGCGCGCCTGACGCAGACCGTAGTTGATATCGAACGTACCGTCCAAGTGCGGGTCGTTAATCAGACCTTTCCAGCCGACCGTCGTGCGCGGTTTTTCAAAATACACGCGCATCACAATCAGCAATTCTTTTTCATATTTCTTACGCAACACCAGCAAACGTTCGGCGTATTCCAAGGCGGCTTTGGGGTCGTGGATGGAACACGGGCCGATAATCACCAGCAGGCGGTTGTCCTTGCCGTGAACCAAATCGGCGATTTCATGCCGCGTGCGGTGTACCAGCCCCGCCGCTTCCTCGGAAATCGGCAGTTCGTACAAATGGGCAATCGGCGGCAGCAGCTCTTTGACTTCTCTAATCTTAATATCGTCGGTAGGGTATTGTTGGGTCATTGTTATTGCTTTCAAATTCAGATAAATTAAGGCATAGATTACCTTCTTTACCTGTTTTAAACAAGCCTTTTAGCCATCTTACGGCAATTTTATTTCAAAAAATTAAATTTTTTCTGTTTTTATATATTTAAATTTCTAAAATTCAAATTTTTCCGCAATAAAATTTTGATTAATTCAATAAGCAATACCTGCGTTGTCAACAATTTTCATCCTTCCCCAATAATCCTCCCGCCTTCCGACAGCATCTTTTTGACGAATACCTATAAGACTATTTCATCCAAAACTTGACCGCGGACAAGCCCTGCTTCGTTTTTACGCAAGCCGACATATCACTCACATTGAAATGTAGTAAAATAACAAAATATCAAAGCAATATCGCGCAGCCTGTGTTGCTTATCCTACACAACTCGCCCTGCCGCATCATTAAAATAACCATATATTCGTCGCACATCCCACACATCCTTCCCGCTCTTACTGAAAAGCCGTCCTACCTTTCAGACGACCTTTCTTTTCAACCTCAAAACAAGGAGCGTTACAATGAAAGCAGCACGTTTTTACGATAAAGGCGACATCCGCATCGAAGACATCCCCGAACCGACCGTCGCCCCCGGCACCGTCGGCATCAACGTCGCCTGGTGCGGCATCTGCGGCACCGACCTGCACGAATTTATGGAAGGCCCGATTTTCATTCCGCCCTGCGGTCATCCGCATCCGATTTCCGGTGAATCCGCGCCCGTAACGATGGGACACGAGTTCTCCGGCGTGGTTTATGCCGTCGGCGAAGGCGTGGACGACCTCAAAGTCGGACAACACGTCGTGGTCGAACCCTACATCATCCGCGATGACGTACCAACCGGCGAAGGCAGCAACTACCACCTCTCCAAAGACATGAACTTCATCGGCTTGGGCGGCTGCGGTGGCGGCCTTGCCGAAAAAATCGCCGTCAAACGCCGCTGGGTGCATCCGATTTCCGACAAAATCCCGTTAGACCAAGCCGCTTTGATTGAACCCCTGTCCGTCGGCCATCACGCCTACGTCCGCAGCGGCGCGAAAGCAGGCGACGTCGCATTGGTCGGCGGTGCAGGCCCGATCGGTTTGCTGCTTGCCGCCGTGTTGAAAGCCAAAGGCATCAAAGTCATCATCACTGAATTGAGCAAGGCGCGCAAAGACAAAGCCCGCGAATCCGGCGTTGCCGACTACATCCTTGACCCGTCCGAAGTCGACGTCGTCGAAGAAGTGAAAAAACTGACCAACGGCGAAGGCGTGGACGTGGCATTCGAATGCACCAGCGTCAATAAAGTGCTGGACACCATGGTCGAAGCCTGCCGCCCGACCGCGAAAGTCGTCATCGTATCCATTTGGAGCCACCCCGCCACCATCAACGTCCACAGCGTTGTGATGAAAGAGCTGGACGTGCGCGGCACCATCGCCTACTGCAACGACCACGCCGAAACCATCAAACTGGTGGAAGAAGGCAAAATCAACCTCGAACCTTTCATCACCCAGCGCATCAAGCTGGACGAACTGATTTCCGAAGGCTTCGAACGTCTGATTCACAACAACGAATCCGCCGTCAAAATCATCGTTAATCCCAACCTGTAAACGCCTGACGGATTGATAGAAACACAAAGGTCGTCTGAAAACCTCAAACCGAGATTTTCAGACGACCTTTTTATCTGCAAAGACAATTCACTCCATCATCCACAATACCCGTCGGGCTATTGCCCATGAGTTATTTCCCAACGCCCCCAAAACATCTGCAAAGGTCGTCTGAAAGCCAACCTCAAGAAACTAAAGCTTCTTTTAAACGTTTTTAGACGACCTCTTATCTAATTTAAATACCGAATAAAGTATAATCTTTGCAAAAACACAACAAAAAATAATACAAAAATTTACAAAAAACACAGGAACTTATAAAATACCAAACAATAACAGTTGCAACAACAATCACAAATCATAATAATGTCATATATACCGTTCAGGCAAAAAAGCCTGCCGTATATCAGTTACACAGAAATATTACGGAGACTGTGTCAATACACACCTAAACTCACATACAAGGATAAATCCGATGAAAACACGTTTTACTTTAACTTCTCTGGCTTTGGCTTCTCTGATGATGATGGGCAATGCTGCAATGGCTGCTGTTGTTCCTAGCGGCACGAGCCAATTTTTCAATGTCAAACTGACAGTAACTGGATCATGCGAAGCATTCACTGTTGCCAGCGGAAAAACAGATACAATTACAGCCGAAGGGGATGTAACTTCCGGTGCAGACATTGACTTTGCATCCCACCTTGCAGAAACCAACAGTGCCGAACTAGAAAAAGACAATGTCGGTAAAGCAGCAAACGGTATCCAAGTCAGCTGCAGCAAAAACACCGTATTCCAAGTTGCTTTAGAACCAAGTAATACCAATGCGGACGGCACTGGTTCCATGAGCGGTCTGAAAACTAACAACCAAGATAAAATTGCATACCAGCTCTTCAAACCTACTATCAACAATCCAGGAACAGAAACTGAAGCAGTTAGTGATAACATTAGTTCAAACAAATGGGGTAAAGGCGCCAACGCCTTGTCTTTAGTAGGCAAAGGTACAACCACCCCTATTATGCTGCCTGTATTTGCCAAAGTCGGAGTGGGCGAGTTGACAAACAAAACCCCCGACACCTACCAAGACCGTGTAAAAGTAACCCTGACCTACTAATCCGGTTCACTCCCTCAAAACAAAACAACTAAAAAATACTCATGCAAAAAGCAATCAGCACACTTGTCGGTATGCTGACGGCGGCAGTGGTTTTACAAAGCCATGCCGCCGGCTTGCAAGTCAGTCCGACATCGCTTTCCCTGCCCGCCAAACAGCGGGCGGGTATTTTTACTTTGGGAAACAAGGGCACAGAGCCGTTGACGGCGCAAGTGCGCGTATTCCGCTGGACGCAAGACGCAAACGGCGGTGAAGTGCTCGAACCTACCGATGCCGTCATTGCCAGCCCGCCCATGGTCAAACTGGAATCGGGTGCGCAGCAGCAGTTCCGCGTGATGCGCGTCAAACCGTCCGACAAACAGACTGAAGAAGCCTACCGCCTGATTGTGGACGAGCTGCCTGCTCCCGATGCGAAACCACAAAAAGGCATTCAGTTGGTGATGCGCTATTCGCTGCCGCTGTTTGTCAACGTTCAAAACAATGCCGAACCGAAGCTGCAATGGCGCGCGGAAAAAGCCGCGAACGGCAAAGCGGTTTTGGTTGCCGAAAACACGGGCAATGCCCATGCGCAACTGAGCAATATTACTTTTCAGACGACCTCTGCCAAAGACGCCTTGACGCTGGCAAACGGTCTGGCGGGCTACGTCCTGCCGGGCAACACTTGGAAACGCGAATTGGAAGTTTCCCCCGCCTCTCTGAACCAAGGTCGTCTGAATGCCACGGTAAACGGTATGCCGATCCAAACGGAGGTACGGTTTGCCGCCCCATGACCTAAGGACACGGCTCACCCGGCTGAGTGCCGCGCTGATGCTGTGTTTCTACGCCCTGCCCTCTCCTGCTCAAGACATCCTGACGCAGGCGGCGCCTGCTGCCTACGAGCAGGCATGGCTGACCGTTTACCCGCAGGTCAAAGTCAACGGCAGCATACGCGACGGTATCGAACCCTTCATGTCGCGCAACGGCGTACTGTATGCGCGTCCCGAATCCCTGCGCGCCTACGGCATTGCCCTGCCCGACGCAGAAGCTGCCGAAGCAGGCAAAAACGGCGTCGTGCCTGAAATTCAGGACGGCGCGTCCACACCCGGCGCGGGCGTATGGTTCGAACTCTCCGCCATCCCCGGCTTGCAGGCAAAATACGATGCCGCCGCGCAAACCCTTGATCTCACCGCCCCCCTCGAATGGCAGCCTGACCTGAAAACCGCCCGAATCGGCGCATTGCAGGAAAACCGCTACGCCATCGCCAAACCCGGCTTTGCCGCCGTTCTGAACTATGACGCCAATATCTCGCGCAACCGCTCCGGCAACGGCACGCAAGGCGTTTTCGGCGAAATGCGCCTGAACACGCCTTGGGGCTATCTGAACCACACCCAATTTGCCAACCGTAGCCGCAACAAAGAAAGCGGCTCCCGCGGCAACACCGCCCGTCTGGATACCTACTGGCGCACCGTCTGGCCCGAACAAGGCATATCGCTGACCGTCGGCGACACCCTGACCGGACAAATCGGCTCATGGGGCGGCACACGCATCGGCGGCATCAAAATCTCCCGCACTTACAACACCCGCCCGTGGAAACAAACCGCCCCTCTACGTTCCTTCATTGGTAAAAGCACCCTGCCCGGCACGGTCGACCTCTACCTTGACGGCGTCAAACAAATGAGCCGCGACATCGAAGCGGGCGAATACGAACTTATCCTGCCGCCGTCCATCAGCGGCCGCAGCAACGCCCAAGTCGTCGCCACCGACGTACTGGGGCGCACCGTCGTCGTCGATATGCCGCTTTACGGCGGCAGCGGACTTTTGGCAAAAGGCTTGAACGAATGGTCGTTTGAAGCAGGCTACGTCCGCCGCGATTACGGCATCCGTTCCGCCAAATACCAATCCGACCCCGCCGCCTCCGGCACGCTGCGTTACGGCGTCAGCAATACCCTGACCGCCCAAATCCACGGCGAAGCCGCGCGCGGCTACCGTCAGGCGGGCATTGCCGCCGATACCGTATTGGGTTCGCTCGGACAACTCAATCTTAATTATGCCGAAAGCCGCTTTGCGGGCAAAACAGGACGGCGCGGCAGCGCGTTTTTCAGCACCCAATGGGACAGGCTCTCCTTCAGCGCGGGCGCAAGCCGTACCAACGGGCAATTTGCCGAACTGGGCGATACCGCATACGGCGCTGACTTTTTCAAAGCCACACGCCACCCCGCCACATCCGCCTCCGCATCCGCAGGCTGGAGCAGCGACAAACTCGGCTCATTCAGCCTGTCCTACGTCCATTCCCACACCGAAGGCAGCCCCGCCGACGGCGTAGGCTCGTTCGGCTGGAGCCGCAGCTTCAAAAACCGCACCTCGCTCTACGCCGGCGCCAATAAAAACTTCCGCAACAGGCGAGAACTGAGTTTCCACGCAGGTCTTTCCGTCAGCCTCGACAACGGCTATTCGACCTCCGCAGGCATCAGCAGAAACAAACACAACACCAGCTACCAAGCGACCCTGAACAAAACCAGCAGCGGCATGGGCAGCACCAGCTGGGGCATGGGCTGGCAGCAAAACGACAACGCAAACGGCAGCCGCAGCAATACCTTCAACGGCAACATCCGCCATCAAAACACCTACGGCGACGGCTGGGCAAACGTTTACAGCCAAAGCGGCAACAGCAACTGGAACGCAGGCTGGAGGGGCGGTTTCGTCCTCATGGGCGGCAGCCTCTTCGCCACCCGCCAAGTCAACGACAGTTTCGCCGTCGTCAGCACCGGCGATATGGCGGACGTCCCCATCCGCGCAGGCGGCATGCCCGTAGGCAAAACCAACCGCAAAGGGCTGGCACTGATCCCCAGCCTCTCCGCCTACCAAAAAAACACCGTCAGCGTCGATATTGCCGAATTACCGCTGGACGTTCAGCTTGAACACACCGTCGCCGAAATCGCCCCGCCCGAACGCTCTGGCATGCGCGTCGAATTCAAAATCCAGCGCACCCGCGCCGCCACCATGACGCTGAAAGACGCACAAAACCAATTGCTCCCGAGCGGCGGCAGCATTACTGCCGAAGACGGCACACCGGCGGCCGTAACCGGCTTCGACGGCAAAACATATATTGAAAACATGAAAGAAGGTAGAAACCGCTTCACCGTTGCCCTCCCCGAAAACGGCGGCACTTGCACCTTCGAAGCGGACTACCCTGAAACACACAATCCGGATTCCATCCCGGAACTGGGAGACATCATATGCAGATAAATATAAAGAGAGGTCGTCTGAAAACCGCAAACCGTCTTTTCCGACAAATGACATTGCCTGCCGTATTCGGACTGCTGTCCCTGTCCGCAGGGCAAGCTTGGGCAAACAGCGGCGAAGCGGGTCCATTTGTGAAATGTACTGCCTCAGTACAAGGAAACGGAACCTTCAACGGCCATCCTGCCTTGGTATTTGGAAGTGAAGGCAACGGAGTCAACCTTCTGAACAACAACCAGCCGGAAGATATTCAAGCCACCATCCACTACCAATGTACCAATACTGACACCTATACCGCAAAAGTACGCCTGTGCTTTAATATTGATGGAGGAAGAAAATCTCCCAATAAATATATTCCCCGAACAATGGTTCATAGTCGGAATAACGCCCAAACACTGCAACTATCATTACTTAAGACCGATGATACCAATTGGGGAACGGATAACACGAAAGATTCTCCCAGCAGCTTTGCAACCAACGTTTTTCACATCGGACTCAACAGTACTGTCAGCGGAACCATTCCCATCAAAGCCAGATTGATTAGCGGGCAAAGCAACGCCATTCCCACAAACTTGGGATCTTATATCGCAGACTTTACCGGTGGCTCCACCTCATTAAGCTGGAAGGCTGAACGTTATGCTAGGGGTCCCAACCCTTCAGATTGCGGGAACATCTTGACCAGCAACCGTTTCTCCTTTTACGTCCAAGCCCATGTTGCGCCCGTCTGCGAATTCATCTCCGCCGACGACATCGACTTCGGCACACACACCGCAGGCAGTACCAACCTGAAGCAGTCGGGCAACCTCACCGTCCGCTGCACCAACGGTACGCCCTACACCGTCGGTCTGATTCCTTCCAACGGTAATCAGGAAGGCATGGGCGAGATGAAATCCGCCAATCCCGCCAACACCGACAAAGTCCCCTACCGCCTCAAAAAAGGTAACAGTTCCGACCCCTGGGGCAACCAATCTTCCGGCACAGGCAGCGCGCAAAGATTTACCGGCGACAGCAGCAACCAGACGCACACCTTCTCGGCGGAAGTCCAAAATACCGACTACACCCCGGGCGAGTATAAGGACAAGGTAACCGTCGATATCCGATACTGATCCCAAAGGTCGTCTGAAAAACAGTGCGGCATTTCGGTTAGCAAAATGCTTGCTCGAACTGTGCTTTCAATGATGCCGACGTTCCTGCAAAACCTTGAATCCTTCCTAAATGCAAGCCTGCGACTTATCGTCAGGTTTGCTTTCGAATCATTCGGGTTTGGCAGGAACGCTTTTTTCAGACGACCTCTCCCATACGCTCCCGAAACAACATATAGTGGATTAACTAAATCAGAACAAGGCGACGAAGCCGCAGACAGTACAGATAGTACGGAACCGAT
>JVVZ01000387.1:0-10051 GCA_001062585.1 Neisseria meningitidis | reverse complement strand
ATAGTACGGCAAGGCGAGGCAACGCCGTACTGGTTTAAAGTTAATCCACTATAGTTATGCTGTTTGTTTTTTATTTGTTGTCTTCCTTTATTGACTAAAAAGCTCAGGCAGTCTGAAAGACATTTTTCAGACTGCCTGAGCTTTTTGTTTACTGCTACTTATCTTGCTGTCACACCCGATATGAACGAATGGCTAAAAACAGGCAGACAATCTAGGCAACGCCTAGAAAGTCCCCACGCCTGCTACGCCGAACTCGTTAAATAGCCAGGCGGCTGCATGACCTTTCCGATAAGCATGTTCGGCATCAACCAAGTGTACCTTACCGTCTTGCGTAAGGTACCAGCCCTATGCGGGCAATGTGATGAGCGCAAGCGGGTTTTGCAGCGGTTTTCGCAGATGGGCGTTCATGTTTTTTTACACAATCCCTTTTTTCTCCAGATAGCTTTCGTAATCGCCCAGATAGTGCTCGTAACCGCCCTTGCCGTCCAGCTCGATAATCTGGGTGGCGAGCGAGGAGACGAACTGGCGGTCGTGCGATACGAAAATCAGCGTGCCGTTGTATTTTTCCAGCGCCATGTTTAGCGATTCGATGCTTTCCATGTCCATGTGGTTGGTCGGTTCGTCCATAATCAGCACATTGGGTTTCAAAAGCAGGAGTTTGCCGTAGAGCATACGGCCTTTTTCACCGCCGGAGAGAACCTGCACTTTTTTCACCACGTCGTTGCTGCCGAAGAGCAAACGCCCCAAAGTGCCGCGGATGACTTGTTCGTCGTCGCCTTCTTGGCCCCATTGGCGCATCCATTCGCTCAGGTTCATATCGACATCGAAGTCGTTTTCATGGTCTTGAGGGTAATAGCCAACGTTGGCTTTTTCCGCCCATTTGATGGTGCCTGCATCGGGGGCGATGCCTTCGGCGTATTCGGGATTAAACGCGCCGGCAAGGAGTTTCAGCAGGGTGGATTTACCCGCGCCGTTGGGGCCGATGATGGCGAGGCGCTGGCCGGCTTCGAGGATGAAGCTCAGGTTTTTGAACAACTGGGTTTCAAAGCGTTTGGCCAGATTTTCGACTTCTACCGCCTGACGGTGCAGCTTGGCCTTTTCATCGGCTTCAAAGCGGATATACGGGTTTTGGCGGGTAGAAGGTTTGACTTCGACCATCTCGGCTTTGATTTTGTCTGCCTGTTTCAGACGGCTGGTTGCCTGACGGGCTTTGGATTTGTTAGCGGAGAAGCGGGCGACGAACTCTTGCAGCTCTTGCAGTTTCTCTTTGGCTTTGGCATTGTCTTTCAGGGCGCGTTCGCGCGATTGGGCGGAGGCGAGCATGTAGTCGTCGTAGTTGCCCGGATAGATGGTGATGGTGTTGTAGTCCAAATCCGCCATGTGGGTGCAAACTTCGTTCAAGAAGTGACGGTCGTGCGAGATGATAATCATGGTGGAGTCGTATTGGTTCAACACGCCTTCCAGCCAGCGGATGGTGTTGATGTCCAAGTTGTTGGTCGGCTCGTCAAGCAAGAGAACATCGGGTTTGGAGAACAGGGCTTGTGCCAGCAATACGCGCAGCTTGAAGCCAGGGGCGACTTCCGCCATGGTCGCATTGTGCAAATCTTCGGAAATGCCCACGCCGCTCAACAGTTCGGCGGCGCGCGCTTCGGCGGTGTAGCCGTCGTATTCGGCGAACTTGGCTTCCAGTTCGGCGGCTTTCATGTAGTCGTCTTCGGTGGCTTCGGGGTTGGCGTAAATCGCGTCGCGTTCGGTCATCGCCGCCCACATTTCGGTGTGTCCCATCATCACTACGTCCAGCACGCGCATGTCTTCGTAGGCAAACTGGTCTTGGCGCAATTTACCCAAACGCACGCCGTTTTCAATCGCGACTTCGCCCGCAGTCTGTTCCAAATCGCCGCCGAGGATTTTCATGAAGGTGGATTTGCCCGAACCGTTCGCGCCGATCAAGCCGTAGCGGTTGCCTTCGCCGAATTTGACGGATACGTTTTCAAACAGCGGCTTCGCGCCGAACTGCATGGTAATGCCGTTGGTAGAAATCATTATTGGTAAAACCTTTATAAATATAGATAAACAGGGTGTTATAATCGCCGGCGATTGTAGCATATTTTGTATAGGTCGTCTGAAACGGGGCGGAGGAAATGGAAACCGAAAAAATCTATTACGCCGTGATTATTCTGTTGTGCGCCGCATCCATGCTGCTCAGTCCGTTTTTCTATATCCGCCGCACACGTTCAGGCGCAGAATTACGCCACGCACCTCGGCAATGGAAGCCGATTATTATTGCGAATTTGGTGATGATCATTGCTTTGGTGGTATGGTGGATATGGTTTTGATGAATTTGATGAAAGGTATAAGAATGAATAAATTGATTTTAAGCACATTACTGCTCGCATTTTCCGTCGTAGCAACGGCATCCCCCGTATTTGAATGTATCGACAAATCAGGGCGTAAAACCTATACGCAGACCGGCGGCAAAAACTGCAAACCGGGCAATATCGGCAGACCTTCGGTTTATACCTCCGCCGCACCGTCTGCACACTCGGCATCAGCAAGCGCTGCTTCAGGAAACGTTCCTTCCGAACAAATGCCGCCTCCACCAGCCAGCGCAATGCACGGCTCATCTTCAGCGCAAAACGAATTGGCTCAGGCACAGAAAAATCTGGAAGAGGGCAAACAGGTCCGTTATGGCAACGAGCGCAACTACGCCCGCTATCAAGAACGGATTAAGGATTTGGAAAATCAAGTGAAAGCTGCGCAGGAACGGGTTAATGCGGCAAACAGTATGGGCGGTGAAGGTGAGATGATGCCCGAGTAGTGATGGTTGCAAAGATAGCAATAAAAGGTCGTCTGAAAACCGGTCAGGCAATTCTATTTTGCCTAAACCGAGTTTTCAGACGACCTTTTCGGTTTGCCTGTCTTGACCGTATATTCCAGCGCTTTATAAGGTTTTAATGTGCTTGAAATATAACCGTTTTCAGGACGGCGGACGTAATCGAGATAATCCTGCATGGCAGGTGAAAAGCCTTCCACATCATCCACAGCGATGACCGCGCGGTCGGCAAGATTAGGTTCAAGCAGCTTGAATACGGGGAATACCAAATCCGGCCAGCCGTCGAGTAAGACGAAATCGGGGCAGATGGCTAAGTCTTTTAAGGTTTCCAGCGCATCACCTTCGCGAAGCTCGATATAGTCTGCCAAACCGGCTTCTTGGAAATGTTTTCTCGCTGCTGCGGCTTTGTGCGGCAGGTATTCGCAAGTGATGACGCGCCCGCCGTTGACTCTGGCGGCTGCGGCAAGATACAGCGTCGAAATGCCGTAGGAAGTCCCGAATTCGACGATGTTTTTTGCATCTGATGCCAAAGCCTGCATATACAGGAATTTGCCTTGTTGCGGTGCGATGGGGATGTATTTGTCTTCGTAAAAACTTTCGTTTTCCCCCGTCCAATCCAGCCCTTTGCCCAACAGCTTGAAAATCTTGGGCAGAAAATGAAAAAACATCTGCCTGTTTTGCTTTAAGGCTTGGGTGTAGAGCCGCAGCAAGACGGATTCGGCTTGAGGCTCTTGCAGAAAAGCGAACATTTGGGGTGTCAGCTTGGGCATGTAGATTCTCCTTTTCAGCTCAAATCCTTCATATTTCCCATCTTGCCACAGCTTCGCTTTTCAGACGACCCCTGCATCCAAACTCCGCTATAATGGCGGCTTTCCCATTATTTCATTCAAAAGACGGTCTTATCATGAAACACATCCACATTATCGGTATCGGCGGCACGTTTATGGGCGGGGTGGCCGCCATTGCCAAAGAAGCGGGGTTTAAAGTCAGCGGTTGCGACGCGAAGATGTATCCGCCGATGAGCACCCAGCTCGAAGCCTTGGGCATAGACGTACACGAAGGCTTCGATGCCGCGCAGTTGGACGAATTTAAAGCTGACGTTTACGTTATCGGCAATGTCGCCAAGCGCGGAATGGATGTGGTTGAAGCGATTTTGAACCGCGGCCTGCCTTATATTTCCGGCCCGCAATGGCTGTCGGAAAACGTGCTGCACCATCATTGGGTACTCGGCGTGGCGGGGACGCACGGCAAAACGACCACTGCGTCCATGCTCGCCTGGGTTTTGGAATATGCCGGACTCGCGCCGGGTTTCCTCATCGGCGGCGTACCGGAAAACTTCAGTGTTTCCGCCCGCCTGCCGCAAACGCCGCGCCAAGATCCGAACAGCAAATCGCCGTTTTTCGTCATTGAAGCCGACGAATACGACACCGCCTTTTTCGACAAACGCTCCAAATTCGTGCATTACCGCCCGCGTACCGCCGTGTTGAACAATCTGGAATTCGACCACGCCGACATCTTCGCCGATTTGGGTGCGATACAGACCCAGTTCCACCACCTCGTGCGCACCGTGCCGTCCGAAGGCCTAATCGTCTGCAACGGACAGCAGCAAAGCTTGCGAGATACTTTGGACAAAGGCTGCTGGACACCGGTGGAAAAATTCGGCACCGAATACGGCTGGCAGGTCGGCGAAGTCAATGCCGACGGCTGGTTCGACGTGTTGCTTGACGGCAAAAAAGCCGGACACGTCGCATGGGATTTGATGGGCGGACACAACCGCATGAACGCGCTCGCCGTCATCGCCGCTGCGCGCCATGCCGGAGTCGATATTCAGACAGCCTGCGAAGCCTTGAGCGCATTTAAAAACGTCAAACGCCGCATGGAAATCAAAGGCACGGTGAACGGTATCACCGTTTACGACGATTTCGCCCACCACCCGACCGCCATCGAAACCACCATCGAAGGCCTGCGCCAGCGCGTCGGAAACGCACGCATCCTCGCCGTCCTCGAACCGCGTTCCAACACCATGAAACTCGGCACCATGAAAGCCGCGCTGCCCGAAAGCCTCAAAGGTGCCGACCAAGTGTTCTGCTATGCCGGCGGCGTGGACTGGGACGTCGCCGAAGCCCTCGCGCCTTTGGGCGGCAAGCTGCACGTCGGCAAAGACTTCGATGCCTTCGTCGCCGAAATCGTGAAAAATGCCGAAGCAGGCGACCATATTTTGGTCATGAGCAACGGCGGTTTCGGCGGGATACACGGGAAGCTGCTGGAAGCATTGAAATAAGGTTGGTTGAAAGTTTTGAAAGATTGAGGTCGTCTGAAAACCGGAGTTTGGTTTTCAGACGACCTTTTTGTTGTGGAGGCTTAGATGTGATGGTTGGGTATGAGCCAAACTACGTTTACTGATGTAAGTATCCATAATCATATTTCCATCTGGTTAACATATATGATATCGTGATGAAACTCTGCTATTTTGATTATGTTGGAATTGTGATTGGAGAAAATTTGTAAGTGGATAAGCTGTCAAAATTAAAGATTAAATATACAATTTTTATATCGATATTTTTTGTCATTTTGTACAAAGGGGCTGAGTTTTATACCTATACAGTCGATAATGTGCCTTCATATTTTATGGACTGGGAAAGGAATATTCCTTTTTTGCCCATATTTATGTTGCCTTATATGACGTCTCAGGTTTTCTTCTTAGCCACTATATTTTTGGAAAAGAACGAAAGCAGTTTGAAATTGCTGATAAAGAGGGCAGCCTTTTTAATTGCGGTTTCTACTGCTCTATTCGTCATATTTCCAATGAAATTTTATTTTCCCAAACCCGAAGTCGATAACCAAATTTTAAAATCTTTCTTTTATATATTGGGCAAAATAGACAGTAGTTTTAACCAATGCCCGTCATTGCATGTGAGTTTTGCTTTTCTTTCGGCTGAGGTTTATTGCAGAGAAGTCAAATCTAAATTCTTAAAATCATTTTTTGGTATATGGGGATTGTTACTCGCCATTTCGGTCTTGTTTGTCTATCAACACCATTTTATTGATTTTGTGGGCGGAACTTTGATATTTTTAATTACTTGTATCATCTTTCCAAGAAAAGAGGTTGTTTAAGCGTTTTTTTACTGAATGATGGAAAGTCCTACAACAACCGCTAAACCATAGCTCCAAACATACAAAAGGTCGTCTGAAACCATTTCAGACGACCTTTCTGCTTCCTAGCTATCCATACTCAGCCGCAACCGCCGCATTTGCCGCAGCCGCTGCTGCAATCATGTTTTTTCGGTTTGAACAAGAATTTCCGCAAGAGGAAAAACAGGCAGGCAAGCATGATGATGCCGACGATAATATATTGAGTCATGATTTGAGTATCCAGTTAGTAGTTTGGTAAACCACAAATGCGGCGAAGTAAGCCATCAGGAACAAATAGCCTGTAATCATCACCATATTTTTTGTGGATTTGGTTTCGCGTTTGATGACTGCCAAAGTCGCGGCACACATCGGGGCGTACACATACCAGGCTAGGAAGGCGAAGGCGGTCGGCAAGCCCCAGTTGTTGTGTACGATCGGAATCAGCGCGTTTTGTACGGCGTCTTCAGACGATGCGCTGACGGCATAGACCGTACCCAGCGCAGCAACGACGACTTCGCGTGCGGCGATGCCCGGAATCATGGCGATACACATTTCCCAAGTGAAGCCCAGCGGGGCGAAAAATGGTTGGATGAAATGACCGATCATACCGGCAAGGCTGTAATCAATCGCTGCCCTTGTTGCGTCCACGGGCGGTTGAGGCCAGCTTACCAAGCCCCAAAGGATCACGCTCAGCGCGAAAATAATCGTACCGGCGCGTTTCAGGAAGGCTTTGACCCTGTCCCACAGGCTGGTCATGATGTGTTTGAAGTTAGGCGTGCGGAAGGTTGGCAGCTCCATCAGAAGCGGGAATTGCTGCACGTTGCCTTTCATTCGCGCCAAGCGTTTCATAATGTACGCCGCCAAAGCAGCCGACAGGATGCCTGCGATGTAGAGGATGAACAGCGTCAGCCCTTGCAGGTTGAAAATGCCGCCCACCGTGCGGTTGGGAATGACGGCGGCGATAATCAGCGCGTACACGGGCAGCCGTGCGGAGCAGGTCAGCAGCGGGGCGACGGCGATGGTCACGAGGCGTTCGCGCGGGTCGTGGATGGTGCGCGCCGACATCACGGCGGGGACGGCGCAGGCGAAACTTGACAGGAGCGGGATAAACGAGCGTCCGGACAGGCCGCTTTTTGCCATTATGTTATCCAGCAGGAACGCCGCACGCGGCAGGTAGCCGGAGTCTTCCAAAAGCAGGATGAAGGCGAACAAAATCGTAATCTGCGGCAGGAACACCAACACGCTGCCGGTACCGGCAATCACGCCGCTGACGATCAAGTCATTGAGGATGCCGGGTGCCATATTCGCGCCCACCCATTCGCCCAGCGCGGTAAAGCCGCCTTCGATGGCGTCCATAATCGGCGCAGCCCATGTGTAAACCGCTTGGAACACCATAAACAGGATGACCAGCAGCATAATCATGCCCCAGACAGGGTGTAGCACGATGTCGTCGAGTTTTTTGTGCCATGCGGGCAGCGTCATTTCCGTGCGGACGACCTGTGCCAAAATCGATTCGACTTCTTGATAAAGTTTTTCGCTCTCCAGCGCGTCAAGCGTGCGTTCGGCAGAGGCGGGGTTGGCAGGGAAAGAGCGTTTGCGCGGCAGCTTCGCTACGGCTTCGCGTACTGCCTGTACGCCCGATGCGCTCACCGCGACCGTTTCCAAAACGGGGACGCCCAGCAGCTCGCTCAGTTTGGCCGCATCGATATTCAAGCCCCTTTTGCGGGCAACGTCGCTCATGTTCAGCGATACCACCATAGGCAGCCCCAGCGTTTTCAGTTCCAAAATCATGCGCAGAGTCATACGCAGGTTGGTCGCGTCGGCAACGGCAATGATGGCGTCGGGCGGAATGCCCAGTTTGCCCACGGCCACATCTTTCGCCACCGCTTCGTCGGGGCTGGTCGTGCGCAGGCTGTATGTGCCCGGCAGGTCGATAATGCGGACGGCCTCGTCGTCGAGGAAGGCGCCCTCGCGCTTATCGACCGTTACGCCCGGATAATTGGCAACCTTGGCATGGGCGCCGGTCAAGCCGTTGAACAAAACGGTTTTGCCGCAGTTTGGCGCGCCAATCAAGGCAAAATAGCTTAGTTCCATTTATTTATTCTCCTTGTTTGATTGTGTGATGAGTTTGGCGTTGGATTGGGAAAAAGGCTTTGAAACGGCGCTTTCAGACGACCCGGGTCGTCTGAAAAGGATAGGGCGGTCAGATTCAATCCGCCTTTGCCGCATTTTCAGAACATGAAGCCCGCCTGTATGTACGGCGGTTAGCCGTCAATCACATGGCACATAATCTTTCCCGCTTCTTCCTGCCGCAACGAGAATTGCGACTGGTTGCCCAAGCGTACGGCAAACGGGCCGCGTCCGAATCCGCCGACGGCAATCACCTGCAACGGCATTCCGCTTGAAAAGCCCAAATCGGCGAGGCGGCGCGTAACCAGCGGGTCGAGTGCGCCGAAAGTCGGATTGGGGACGATGGAGTCAATGTGCGCGACCGCGCCTTTGCTGAGTTTTGATAAAGGTATGGCAGACATAGGGTGTTTTACTTTCGTTTCGATTGAAAAAAAGACAGCCTGTGAAGACGAATTGGACACAGAGCGGGGCAAAGGTATGTCCCAACGCCCGTTCCCGCAAAAGAAGTAGTTTTGATTGTTTATCACTTTGTTTTATTATGATAATAAATCTTGTTAAAATAAAAATCAAATACAAAGCGACCAAGTTCCTTATTTTCAGACGACATATTGCGACAAATCAAAGAAAGCGAATGATTTGTTGTGAAAGTCGGGAAGGGCTATTGATAAGGTTTGCATTTGGATGTTTGATAGGCAGTAAAGAGAAAAGGAGCGAATGATGAAAATCTACACCGCCGCAGAAATGCGCGAACACGAGCAAATGGCAGTCGATAAAGGCACGACTTTCGAGCAACTGATGGAAAACGCGGGACAGGCCGCCGCCGCGGATTTGCTGCGCCGTTTCCCCAAAGCAGGACGCGCGTTAATCGTTTGCGGCAAGGGCAACAACGGCGGTGACGGTTTGGTCATCGCGCGCGTGTTGTCGGAGCGGGATTGGCAGGTAGATGTTGTTTTCGTCTTGGGAGAAAAACTGTCGCCGCTGGCGCAGTTGAACCGCGAGCGTTTGAATCATTCGGACGGTGTCAGCATTATCTGCCCCGACGAACTCAAAGGTCGTCTGAAAACAGGTTACGGCCTCGTTATCGAAGGCATTTTCGGGACAGGTTTCAGCGGCGCATTGCCCGAAAAAGCCGCCGCCGTCTGCCGCCTGCTGAATCAAGCCGACGGTTTCAAAATTGCGTTAGACATCCCGACCGGGCTGAACTGCGACACAGGCGAAGCAGACAAAGACACCTTCCGCGCCGACCTGACCTACGCCTTCGCCGCCTACAAACCAGCGCATATGACCGACGCAGGCAAAGCATATTGCGGCGAAACCGTGTGTTTGGATATCGGGATAGAGTGAGAATATTTTATTGAGATGACGATGTTCGCGGCTATTTCCAGCTTTGCGCCAAGTAAATGCCCAATGCCGTCAGAAGGAAGGAGCCGAAAACATGCAGGCAGACCGCTGAAAACGCCGTCGCCCAGCGTTGCGCCTGCATCAGGGTGACCATTTCCAATGAAAAGCTGGAAAACGTCGTCAGGCTGCCGAGAAAACCGGTAATCAGTAAAAGCTTCCATTGAGGATTATCCAGCCATTCGGCGCAGATGCCGATTAAGAGCGCGCCGATCCAGTTGGCGGCAAGCGTGCCTGCCGAAAACGGGACGGAGAGTGCGGCAAAGGCGAGAACGAGCAACCAGCGGGACAGTGCGCCCAAAGCCGCGCCAAACGCAATCGCCATGATGTTTTGAAACATATCGAAATCCGGAGACAAGAAAAATCAAAAGGGTGGGGTTGGGGATTTTAACCGTATTTTGAACAGGCAAACATAGGGTCGTCTGAAAAGCATTTTAGGTTTTCACTTTGTTGAAACCATGCTTTCAGACGACTTTTTTTCGCCTTTCTTTCATCATATATAGCGGATTAAATTTAAATCAGGACAAGGCGAGGCAACGCCGTACTGGTTTAAAGTTA
>JVVZ01000386.1:0-12454 GCA_001062585.1 Neisseria meningitidis | reverse complement strand
ATGGTAGCTTTGGCTTTCTTGGGAGTCCTGCTACGAAGACTATGAACACGCTCTGAGATTTGAAACTTTTAAAAATAATATCCGTATTATCATTCAAACTTATATCCTCAAAATCTTCTCTAAGAATAAACCTTCTAGCCATATCAATTTCAAAAAAATAATCGTTTGATCTATCATTTTTACTCCCACCACCAGCTAGCATATTAGTGATTGTATCTTTTTTTATTTTATTAGAATAACATTTAAAAGTTCTTAATGCTCTTACATACTGCATAATTTGATAAAAATTCTCAATTTTATCAAACTCTTCTATGTTTGGATTACTCACATGATTAATCCATTTTTGAATTTTAGAACTCCTAATCTTTTTATAATCAAAATTTTTCTCAAAAAATACAATTAACTCATTCATTTCTTGAATTAATTCATCTCTATTAAAACTGCTTACTTTTAACTGATAATGCATTACTTTTTCTCATTTCTTTACCCATCTAACAGCTCAAGCAAGTTAGATTATCTACCAACTTTACTCAATTATAGATTAAATCCTTAAATGTTGCTTTTGAAATAATTTAAGCTTAGAATCCCCAGTATTTTTATGGATAAGGAAACCCTATGGAAACCCTCACGCTTCATATCGACGGGATGACTTGCGGCGGTTGCGTCAAAAGTGTTACCCGCATTTTGACCGGCATCGACGGCGTAGCCAAAGCCGAAGTCAGTTTGGAAAACAAAAATGCCGTTATTGAATTCGATCCGGCGAAAACCAATGCGGCGGCGTTGATTGACGCGGTGGAAGACGGCGGATACGACGCGGCTTTGTGATTGCTTGCGAAAAGGTCGTCTGAAAACGGATTCCGGTTCATATAGAACCGAATCAGCCGTTTTCAGACGACCTTTTTTACGTTTTCGCCGGATATAGTGGACTAAATTTAAATCAGGACAAGGCGAGGCAATGCCGTACTGGTTTAAAGTTAATCCACTATAATCAAAACAAGATTCCGTCTCGGCGGCGGTCGTCTGAAAATGAAGCCTGCTTTTCAGACGACCTTATAACCAAAATTGATATCCGCCGAAGCAAACATTATTTCCGCTTTTTATTCTTTCGAGATAAAGTGCTTTGTAATCACTGCCTGTTCATGCTTGGTGCGTTACGTCCTTATCGGCAATGAATCGGGCGAATTGTTTTCCGAATTTTTCAGGAGTGTCGAATGAATATCCGCATACTGTCGCTGGCTGCCGCCATTGCCCTTTCCGCCTGCTCGCCCAAGTCCGAACAGGCTGCCGACAAGGCGGCTGCGCCGGCGGCAAACGGCAAGGGCATTACGCTTTTAAATGTGTCTTATGATGTGGCACGGGATTTTTACAAAGAATACAACCCGTTATTTATTAAAGAATATCAGGCAAAACATCATGGCGAGTCTATTGAAATCCAGCAGTCTCACGGCGGCTCCAGCAAGCAGGCTTTATCTGTGGCGAACGGTTTGGCGGCGGACGTGGTGACCATGAATCAGACTTCCGACATCGAGCTGCTCGAACAGAAAGGCTTGGTCAAATCCGACTGGGCTAAACGCCTGCCCGACCAAGCCGTGCCTTACACCAGCACGACAGTTTTCCTCGTCCGCAAAGGCAATCCGAAGCAAATCAAGGATTGGAACGATTTGACCAAAGACGGGGTAAAAATCGTACTCGCCAACCCGAAAACCACGGGCAACGGCCGCTACGCCTTTTTGGGCGCATACGGCTACGGTTTGAAGGCGTTTGGCGGAGATGAAGGCAAAACCAAGGAATTTGTCGCTGCTTTGCTGAAAAATACGCCGGTATTTGAAAGCGGCGGCAGGGCGGCAACGACGACGTTCAGCCAGCGCAATATCGGCGATGTTTTGATTACTTTTGAAAACGAGGCGAATCATGTCAGCAAAAAACTGACTCAAGATCAATTTGAGATTGTTTATCCGAGCTACACGATTTTGTCGGAAACGCCGGTTGCCGTCGTGGACAGCGTGGCGGATAAAAAAGGCACGCAGCAGGCGGCGCAGGAATATCTGTCCTACCTCTGGAGCAAACCTGCCCAAGAGCTTGCCGCCAAGCTTTATCTGCGTCCGCGCGACAGTGAAGTCCTCGCCGCACACAAAGCTGATTTCCCAGATATCGAAACGTTCAATCCGAATGAAAAATTCGGCACATGGCCGGAAATCATGAAGAAATATTTTGCTGACGGCGGCTTGGTGGACCAGCTCTCGCCCAAACGCTAAAAAACGCCATCTGCCCAACCGGCACGCCTTGCACCCTACCCGCTTCGGCTTGCCAAACAGGCGCAAACAGCCCGAAACCTTTTTTCAGTCAGGTTTCGGGCTGCTTCGTTTTTGAATGAACGGCATCTTTTCAGACGACCTCGTCCATCAAACTTGGTACATCATTTCACACACGGATTGTCCAAAACGACCGAGACATTGCGATCGGCTTTGTTCATATAGGTCATGCGGACTTTCTTGCCTTTGAATTCTGCCTCGACGACGGATTCCAACGTGGCGACATCTTGGATGAAGCCGAATTTTTTGTCTTTTGCGGAAATGAATTTGACCGGTTTTTCATGGAACAGCGAGTAGAAAGACACGCCTTTATAACCTGCGGTCACGGCGCATTGCGTTTTGCTGTCGGTGGCGATGACGGAAGAAAGCGTATGAGGCTTGTGGGTACGGTCGGCGAAGGTGGTGTAGGAATCATACGATCCGAAGCTGATCCTTAATGCAAAGGTATTGCCAAGCCATTCATAGCTCGTCCTGTCTTCGGGAAGATTTTTTGCAATGGCTTTTTTGCTTGCAAAGAAAGAGCATTCTTGAGTTTTATGGTTGCAGACTTTTCTGACGCTGAACTGTTTGTCCGGAGAAGTAATGACGGTTGCGGCGGCAAGGCTGTTTGCGCTTGCTGCGGCGAACATACAGCTTAAAAGAAGTGAGCGGATGGGAAGGGACGGTTTCATTTTTTGTTTGGTGTATCGGTTGGTTTTTAATCTTGATTGAGCGGGTTTGAATGCAATGGCGCACTCAATATGCCTGCGGCGGAATGACTGCCGATATGTTGATTTCAATCCGCAAAACAGATAATCCGAAGGTCGTCTGAAACTGCTTTTTGGCGTTTCAGACGACCTTTATTTGCTTTGCGGCGCGGGTTTAACGGAAGAAGTCGCCCATGCCTGCGGGCAGGCCTTGGGTGAATGCGCCCATGGTTTTGTTGGTGGTTTCTTCGGCTTTTTCAGAAGCGGCATTGATGGCGGCGAGCACCAAATCTTCCAGCATTTCTTTGTCGTCTGCGGCTTCTTGAATCAGGTCGGGGCTGATTTCGAGTTTGCGGACGACGTGGGCGCAGGTCATCACGACCTTAACCAAGCCGTTGCCTGCTTCGCCTTCTACTTCGGTCTCGGCAAGTTTCGCTTGCGCTTTTTTCATGTTTTCCTGCATTTGCTGCGCCTGTTTCATCAGGCCGCCTAATCCGGCTTTTCCGAACATATTTAAAACTCCTGTGGTTGAATCGTTAAGGTTATGGGGTCATACCGTTTGGTGTGAAGGGTCGTCTGAATATGATTTATCCGATATTTCAGTTGACCTATTAATCCAATTCTTCTCGTAAATTTAATTCTCGATTATCGACTTTTACCAATAATCGTTTAGTGCCTTTAGGTAAATTTTCTTGCATAAACTGCCAACGCGGATAGGCTTCTTGAAAGATTTTATATAAAGCTATATTTTTACCGTCAAACGAACTTTCCTGTTTCAAACTGGAAAGAATAAGGGGGTGTTCTTTCTGCATCTCTTGAATAATACTCGTCCACAAAGCCCAGCCATCCTTACGTTTGTGTTTTTGATAAATTTCGTCTAATACATCACAAGCACTTAACCTGCCATAATTAGATATCATGATTAGACCTTGTTTAACTATTTCTGGTAGTAAATTATCTATCCTCTTTCTTAGTGTATTTAAGCAAGGTCTTAAGTGATTTTCTTGAAATCTATCGGCTCGGTTATATTCCTCTTCCAACTTGCATAAGACATCCTTTGGATGCATCTCATTTGGAAAATTGTGAATAAATTTATTTCTATCTTGGACAACTTGCTTAAAATCTAAATAAAAAGTTTCCTTATCAATAAAGCATACTGTCGGAATATGATAGCTAAAACTAATTCGGGTTAATTCCGGATTATCTATGAAATTATCTTTGTAGTTTGGCTCATGTTCCGTTTTTTCTAATTGAGCAAACAAACTCCCTAAAGTCGCTTTGGTAATATCTTCCTGATCTGACCAGATATTTAATTCAGGATTTAAATTATTAGGAGATTTTGTAGGATGAGTAATATGGACAGTTACACTTGAGAAGGAAATAATATGCTTTAAAATTCGTTCAATCTCTTGATATTTTTGCAAATTCAAGCCCATTTGAAACGTTATTTTATTTTTTAAATCATCTTGTATTGTATCCATTTTCAGTAATTCTTTCGCAACTAGATAAACCTTAATCCTCCTGCTCCGCCAGTTCCAAAGAATCGGGCTGCCATTGGGCTTCGAAAACTTTTAAAACCTGACGCGCGGTTTCGTCGGCTTCGAGCAAATCCTGTGCCTGCTGCCTGCCTTCAAGCTGGAGGCGTTGGCGGCGCATGGTCGGGGTTTCCCAGCCCGCGTCGTCGCGCCACGGTTCGGTTTGCAATTTCAACGGCAGGCCGTAGGCTTCGGCAAGCGTGTTTTTGATTTTGTCGAGCCGCTCTTTGTTGGCAGTGGCGCGGGCTTCGTCGGTCAGCGATAGCATCATCAGATGGCTGCCTGCGTCGTAGTGCGTCCATGTGGCGTGTTGCGCCAGCATTTGCGCGGCACCGAGCTTGCGGGCGAAGTGTCGGACGATTGCCGCCCAGTTTTCAGTAGAAAACTCGGGCAGCGGGGCGAACTGCGTGTCTTCTTCTTCGTCGTCGCCGTCTTCTTCGGCTTCCGATTCTGCTTCTGCCGTATCGGCAGGGACGGCGTGTTCCCAATCCGGCGGCGTGGGCATTTCCGCGCTATCCGCTACGGGGTAGTCATGCTCGGGCGAACCGTAATCGTAGAAAGGTTCTGCGGGGGTTTCATGCGCAAACGATTCTGCATCCACGGCTTCTTCAATCGGGGTCGTCTGAATGGGGTTTTCAGACGACGTCTCAGGCAAGGAAACCTCGGTTTCGTTGTTTGCTGCCTCGTTATCGGAAACTTGATTTTCAGACGACGTTTCGTCTTGAGGGGTCGTCTGAAACGGCGTTTCTGCTTCGTTTGCGGACTGTGTGTTTGTCTCTGCTGCGTCAGAGATCGTCTGAACGCTCGCATCCGCCGTTTGTGCAGGCGTTTCTGTTACGGTTTCTGCCTTGCTCGGCGTGTCTTCCCAAGGTGGGACGTCGTTGTTTCCTTGAGTCGAAACCGGTTCGGCAACCTTGTTTTCAGACGACGTTGCAGGCGCGGAGGTCTTCTGAACGGGTGGTTCGGCGGCTTCAGACTGGGGAAGTTGTAAAGGCTTTTTTGCGGTATGAACACCCGTTTCGGCAGAATGCAGCTCGGTATTTTCAATATGTCCGCCAACGTCGTGCGCATCCGCTGCCAGCGGCGCAAACGCAAGCATACGCAGCAGGGTCATGACGAAGCCGGCGTATTCGTCGGGCGCAAGGCTCAAATCCTGTTTGCCATGGATAGCACATTGATAATAAAGCTGGATTTGTTCGCCGCTGAGTGCCTGACTCAGTTGCAACAGGGTTTCGCGCTCAGGGTCGTCGTGTGCCAAAGCGGAAGGAACCGCCTGTATCAAGGCGAGGCGTTGCAACAGCATGGCAAGTTCGCTCAACGCGCTGTCAAAGCCGATGGCGCGCGCCGCCATTTCCTGCGCTTTCGCCAGCAGGGCTTCGCCGTCCTGGTTGACGATACCCGCCAGCAGTTCGTACAGATATTGCTTGTCCACCGCACCAATCATTTGGCGGACGTCTTGTTCGGCAACGCTGCCCGAACCCATGGCGATGGCTTGGTCGAGCAGGCTCAGGGCATCGCGCATCGAGCCTGCGGCGGCACGGCCCAAGAGTTGCAGGGCGGCGGGTTCATAGGCGATGTTTTCGTTGTTTAAAACATGGGCAAGGTGGTCGGCAACCTGTTGCGAAGTCATGTTGCGCAAGACAAATTGCAGGCAGCGGCTCAAAACGGTAATGGGAACTTTGTGCGGATCGGTGGTCGCAAGGATGAATTTGACGTGTTCGGGCGGCTCTTCCAGCGTTTTCAGCATGGCGTTGAACGCGCTTTTGGAGAGCATATGCACTTCGTCGATGATATAGACTTTGTATTTGCCGGCGGTCGGCGCGTATTGGGCGTTTTCCAGTACTTCGCGGATGTTGTCGATGCCGGTGTTGGAGGCGGCGTCGATTTCCAGCAGGTCGACGTAGCGTCCGGTGTCGATTTGCGTACAGCTTTGGCACACGCCGCAAGGCTCGCCGTGTTGCGCGTTTTCACAGTTCAGGCTTTTCGCCAGAATACGGGCAATGGTGGTTTTCCCGACCCCGCGCGTACCGGTCAGCAGGTAGGCATGGTGCAGGCGGCCTTCGTCCAGCGCGTTGCGCAAGGCTTTGACGACATGTTCCTGACCGACTAAATCGGCAAAGGTTTTCGGACGCCATTTACGGGCAAGAACTTGATAAGCCATAAGGTTTTCTCTGCTGGAAATAAATCGGAAGGTCGTCTGAAAAGTGGTTGAACGCCTTTCAGACGACCTTGGAAGATGACGGGTATTTTAGCATTTTTTTGATTTTTATTAAGGATTTTCTGCCTGCATATCGGGAAAGGCGCGTGTATAATCGTTAGAATATTACAAAATCTAAAATATCTTGAAGAACAAATCACTATGTCTGAAATCATCTTACGCAATCATTCCGCATCCATGCAGATAAACACCTTGGGTGCATATGTGGATAATTTGGTTTTACAGGGTCGGGAAGTGTTATTCCCGAAAACCACCGTCCAAGTCGGTACTGACACAAAATTACGCGGCGGGATGCACGTCTGCCTGCCGCAGTTTGGGCCGGACGGTAAAAACCATTTGGCGCAACACGGTTTCGGCAGAACCTCTACTTGGCAAATCCGTTATCAAAACGAATCGGATGTCGGCTTGAGATTAATCAGTACGGCAAAGGGCTACGAAAACGTCGAATGGCTGCTGGATTACAGCCTGCCGAACGAAAACGAAGCAGTCGCCACGCTGACCGTCTGCAATTACGGCGACGCACCCATACGCACTTCGCCCGGTTTTCATCCCTATTTCCCCGCCGTCGGCACCCAATTCGATTTCAACGGCGCGCCCTACGATGCCGACTATATCGCACACACGGAATTTGTCGCCTCGCCGTCGGATACACATATTGCGTTTGACGGACTGAAACTCGACATCCGAACGCAAAACCTGCCCGTTTACGCGCTTTGGAGCGACCGCAACGGACAATACACCTGCGCCGAGCCTACCGCCGAAGGCAACGCCTTTTTATCGCCTGCGCGCGGCGGACAGTTTGTTTCCGGACATGGCAAAAAGCGTTACGGCATGAAAATCCGTTTGATTGCTTAAGTTTCGATTGAATCTATTTCAAGCCCTCAAATAAAAAACCACCTTGGAGAAGGTGGTTTTTAAACATTACAAACCGTTGTTGTTGATTGCATTCGCAATGTCGCGCACGGCGGTAACATACATCCGGCTGTTGTTATACTGCCAAACTGTATAGAAATTATTCAGACCGAGATAATATTCAAATACGCCCGGACTGGTTTCCAAGCTGAACAAAACGGCTTTCTCATTGTCGGCAACTGCTTGTTGCGGAACCACACCCATTGCTTTGAAATCCGCAACGGTACGATTCAATGCGGTTTTTTCATCAATGATGGCTTTCAAGTCAGGCGTAATCGTCAGATTGACGGGAACAATCATTTTGCCGCCTGTTTTCCAACCGTGTTGTTTCATATAATTGGCAACAGAAGCGGCAACATCGCCGATATTGTTCCAAATATCGCGGTGTCCGTCGCCATCATAGTCTACCGCCCATTTGCGATAGCTCGAAGGCATGAATTGCGGCATACCCATTGCGCCCGCATAGCTGCCTTTGAAATCAAAAACGTTCTCTTTTTCTTCTTTCGCCATCAGCAAAAGCTCAATCAGCTCGTTTTGGAAAAATTCGGCGCGGCGCGGATAATCAAAACCCAAGGTACTCAAAGCATCGGCAACGCGGAAGCTGCCTGTATTTTTACCGTAGTTGGTTTCAATGCCGATAATCGCCACAATCAGCTCGGCAGGTACGCCGTATTTGCGTGCCACATCATCGATAACGGCACGGTTGGCAGCGTAAAACTGTTTGCCGCCGTTAAATTTCGTCGCGCCGGAGTTGCCCGTGCGGAATTCATACCAAGGGCGGGAAGTTGACGGGCGGTACATGATATTGATGATATTGCCCTTGTAAACCACGCCATTAAAAAAGTTTTGCAGATCGGCTTCTGTAAACTGCTTTTTCGCCGCTTCATAACGGATAAACTGGCGGACATTGGTATTGGCATTAAAGCCGCTACTGGCAACCGATTCCGCAGCAGAATCAAAAGCAGGACGCTGGTTTTTGCTTTGATTTATCGGCTCAACCGTTTTAGCAGACTCAACGTTTGTTTTGGTTGTATTGCAAGCAACAAGCAGCAACGCAGTTGATATTGCGATGAAAGGGATAAGTTTTTTCATATCTGAATTTATAGTCACTAAATAAGCAGTCTTAATTATGCAAAAAGGTCGTCTGAAAGACGGTAGGAATATACATTCCATTCCCTTTCAGACGACCTTTTAAGACTGTCTATTACTCGGCAGCCGCAACAACAGCAACGGTAATCGCAGCAACAGCGTCAGTGTGCAGAGCCACTTCAACTTCGTACTCGCCTACGGCTTTCAGAGGGCCGTTAGGCAGGCGGACGTTGGATTTTGCAGCTTCAACGCCTGAAGCAACAATCGCAGCAGCGATGTCGGCATTGGTAACGGAACCGAACAGACGACCGTCCACACCGGCTTTTTGAGCGATAGTGATGGTTTGACCGTCCAGTTTTTCTTGACGTGCTTTAGCATCGGCCAAGATTTCGGCTTGTTTGGCTTCCAATTCGGCACGGCGTGCTTCGAATTCTTTCATATTGGCTTCAGTAGCGCGTTTGGCTTTGCCGGCAGGAATCAGGAAGTTGCGGGCGTAACCGTTTTTCACGGTAACGATGTCGCCCAGGTTGCCCAAACCGCCGATTTTCTCTAACAGAATAATTTGCATGATTTAAACTCCAAAATTATTTGTGTTGATCGGTGTAAGGCAACAGAGCCAAGAAGCGGGCGCGTTTGACTGCAGTAGCCAATTGGCGTTGGTAATGCGCTTTGGTGCCGGTGATGCGGGCAGGGATGATTTTGCCGTTTTCAGAAATGAAGTCTTTCAGCAGATCAACTTGTTTGTAATCGACTTCTTGGATTTTTTCAGCCGTAAAGCGGCAGAATTTTCTACGTTTGAATGATTGACGAGCCATTGTCGTTTAACCTTTATATTCTTTAATGTTCTGTATGCGGAGTACCGGCCTTGGGAAGCGTTTGCTTCGCTGTGCGAGAAAGCCTTCTGCTTCAACCATCGTATCTTGCCGATACTGCCATTCTTCAGCCTGCTTACCTAAAATCCGCGCGGGAATTTCAAAACTGACCAAGCATTTTTGCCCGTTTTCTTCCTGCCAAGATTCATGCTTTAACATAATATCCAAAACAGGGATTCCTGCCGGCGTATATCTCAAGGATTCAACCTTGTAAATTAAGGCGGTAAGCTTTGTAAGATTATCCAATCTTATTCGGCTGCTGCAACTTCTTCAGCCGCACCGTTCAGCAAGTTTTTTGCTTTTTCACCGCCCAGCATAGGAGAGGCTTCGGTTACAGCATGTTTTGTTTTGATGGTCAGATGGCGCAGTACGGCATCGTTAAAGCGGAAAGCGGTTTCCAGCTCTTCAACTACTTCAGGAGTAGTTTCGATGTTCATCAAAACATAGTGTGCTTTGTGGATTTTGTTAATCGGGTAAGCCAGTTGACGGCGGCCCCAGTCTTCCAAGCGGTGGATTTTGCCGCCGGCTTCGGCAATCATGGTTTTGTAACGTTCAACCATAGCAGGCACTTGCTCGCTTTGATCAGGATGAACGATAAACACGATCTCATAATGACGCATGTTATCTCCTTATGGATGATTAAATACAGCCTTTTGCCATGCGAAAGCAAAAGGCAAGGTTGAAAGCGTCGGATTATAACCGAAATTCAAGCCTGTCACAAGCAGACAATGCAGTCTGAAAATATTCCGTTTTCAGACGACCTCTATCCTCATCAAATTATCCTTATCCATCCCACCGTGACATTCCAGATAAACTTCAACATCATTCCCCTGCCAAACACAGGCAACAGCAAATCCATCAGACAACATCGCTGTCATTCCATGCCAATCCGAACATCCGCACACCTGTATTTCCTTTTTTCCATCTGCCGTAAATCGATAGCCAACCTTGCGCATATCCTTGGGAAAATCCAAATCCGCCGCCTTCAACAGTGCTTCTTTAATGCACCATAGCCGATAAAATTCTTCCTTATCCCAATCCCTGGATACCAAATATTCCTTTTCCCACTCAGCACATACCCACTCCGCCAACGCCTGAAAATCACGAAAACGGATTTTCTCAACATCCACACCGGCGGACAGACTATTTGATGTACACAATACCGCAGCAATGCCGTGACTATGGCTGAGCGAAACGATTGGATGTTTTGATTTTTGCTTAAGGGCGCGACTGACTTTCCAATCTATTCTTTCCGACAATTGCGGTGATTGGGCTATCCTCTGCCTATCATGTTGACTTAAAGAATCATCACAATAAGTTTCGGCAAGTAGCTCATCTCCGAGCAGGCAATACAAATGCTTCTTCATCGGATATCCAAAACAAAATTTTCTAAAACCAAAATGAGCCGGCAGCATATACCCACCGGCTCATTTCAACACATTGTCGCAGACTGCCTGAAAAGGCGGTTACAACTCATAGTCCCGTTTCATCCGCTCCAACCCTTCTTCGTTGAACAGGCAAATACACAACGCCTGACAATCGTATTCGTTCCAACCGTTTTGCGCTTCAAAATCCGACAATGCCTGCGACAAGGCTTTGTCATCGCCTTTCGTGCTTCCAAACGCAGCTTGAAGTATTTCGGCAGAAACTGGTTCAGGCATACCGGAAACCAGCATGACAACGCCATTCTCCACCGAATCCAGCGACACGGATAACGGCAGCGAAAAATAAATTTGCCCTGCCCAATCCTGCAAAACAAGCCGGTTTCCCTGAACGGCAAAAAATGCGTCCGTACCCTGCAAATACCACACATTTTCACATTCGCTATCAAACGCACAACCGGAAAATTCCCGATAAAATTCGTCAAAAAAATTGTCTTTGTCGTTATCAAACAGGATGAACGAATCGGGCGAAACGGATAATAGATAAGGATATTCCATAGATAAACGCTCCATATAGATTGGAATGTGCAGGATTCGTGGGGAACGTCAATCAGGAGTTGAACCTGCGGGCTGATTTGCCCCACGGCAAACATGCAGTTGAAATTGCCGTGGCAGTTAGACCAAATTACCGCCAAACCATAATTTGGTCGTTACACTTTTAATGCAAGCTTCCTTTTAAAACCACTCGGCTGTTCCAAGTAGCAACATGGCATTCATACTCATTGCCGCCAACGGTTTTTTTGTCAAAATAGCTGACTAAGCGTACGGATTTCGCTTTTCTTTGTACCGCAGTGCTTTGGAAGCGTTTCACTGTACTCAAGAAAGCACGCTGGCAGGATTCCTCCGGACTTTTACCGACCATGTTGGCAATTTGACGGGAGACCAAAGTGGTATTACCGGTGCTGCCGTAAGAAACTTTGATATTAGGATTCAGAACAGATTTCGCTTCATCGGAATTCAGTGCAACACTTGCCTTACACATATAAACGTCATTTTTTCCTTTGCCATTCACTTTATGCCCTTCACCCACACTGCGGCATGCTCCTGAATCTTTCCCGGCATGTTGTTCATGAGATGAAGCCGAGCCTGAATTTCCGGCAGAAAATTCCGATTTTGATTGGTTACTAGCACATGCAGAAATGGCTAATACTGAAGACAAAGCGATTAGATAAGAAAAACGGCGCATTTCAATGACTCCCGAAAGTAGTTTGTAAATAAGGATTACGATTTGTTATTGTAATGCATTGCGGATTATCTGATAAGAAATAAATCATCTCTTCTTTTACAAAAATCCCCTCTCACCGCACGACTTCAAATATTGTTATAAAGCAAATTATAGTGGATTAAATTTAAACCAGTACGGCGTTGCCTCGCCTTGCCGTACTATC
>JVVZ01000385.1:0-10927 GCA_001062585.1 Neisseria meningitidis | reverse complement strand
TTGAGCTAAGGCGAGGCAACGCCGTACTGGTTTAAAGTTAATCCACTATATTGAGTCAATTCGTCGATTATGCGCCGATTAAGACAATGTGTCATCCGCAGCCGGACCCAAATGTTTAGATCATGCAACCACCATCAACAAAGGTCGTCTGAAAACACAGATTTAATCTGCCAAACGTTTTCAGACGACCTTTTTGCGTAACATTCACGCCAAGCTTTAGCTTTAATAGCTCAGTCAAAGCAAGGACTGAGCATCTCTATCCCTTTGTTTCAGATTGATTTCTGCCAAACACATTTCCGCCGACGTCAAACCCGACTGTACCGCCGCTTCCAGCGTAGCCGGATAGCGCGGGTGCAGGTAGTCGCCTGCCGGATAGATGCGCCGCTGGTGCAACCAAGCAAAATCGGGAGTGGCGGAATCAGGCATGCAGGCTGTGGTCGCGCGTTTTTCGGTGATGACGCGTGCGGCCTTGGGTTCGTCCAAATAAGGGCAGATGCGTTTTACATCGGCATGGACTTTCTCTGCCCATTCTTGGCTTTTAAACGCGCCGACATGGTCGGAAACGCTGATGACGGCGGCGACTTCGTTTGCCGGCAAACCAAGTGCGCCGCGATACACCAGCCATTGCGCCGTACCGTCGGCAAATCCGGTCAGCGGCGCGGGCAGATGGACGGGAACGGCATAGCGCAGATAGACGGTGGTAATTGAGTGATAACGGAAATTTTGATAGGTCGTCTGAATATAGTCGGGAGTATCTTCAGGGAAAAGATGGACGGCATGATACGGCGCAACCGCAACAATAACAGCATCAAAAGCCTCATCATTCACAATGACCCGTCCGTCAGGAAGGTTTTTCAGACGACCTACACGGGTTTCAAGACGAATGTCTGCACCGCATTGCTTGAGTTTTGCCACCACAGGCTCGGCGATGATTGCGCCTAAATCGCGCTTGGGCAAAAGGTAGTCGCTGCCGGATTTATCCGCCCATACGCCGTCGGACAAAACATTGCACAACACCCGCAAACTTGCATGTTCCAAAGGCGTATTGAGCGCGCCCCACACCAGCGGCTGCCAAAACTCTGCAACCAGCCTGCGCGGGACATTGCGCTGCCGCAGCCATTGGGCAACGGCCAAATCAGCGCGCTTGCCGCGTGCGTAACGCTGCAACGCAGCCATATCGGATAACAGCTTGATTTTCAGAGAAAACGAAACTTTTTTAGCACGCAATATGCCGGTCAAAATATGCAGCGGCGAAGGAAAGTTGGTACTTTGAAACTGCAAACCCTCATACATATGCCATTGCAGCGGCAAACGGCAAAAAGCGGCTTCAGGGACGGCACCGATGTGCTCCATCAGCGTCAACACACCATGATAAGCGCCGAGCAAGATATGCTGCCCATTGTCCAAAAAACTGAATCCGTCAGAGTTTCCAGCCAAAGTACGCGCCCGTCCGCCCGCCTGCCGACCGGCTTCAAACACAGTAACATCGGCACGGCGCGCCAACGACACTGCGGCGGACAAACCTGCCCAGCCTGCGCCAACGACAGCAATTTTCGGGCGAAGATGCGGAGTATTCATGGCTTAAATCCGAATAACCAAGTTTTCAGGGCGATACGCTTTTTGCGCGGCGAAGGAATGGCAATTTTATAAGTCAGGACGTTTTGCGCGCCGTCGCGGTCGATTTCGTTCAACAGCGCGTAATAAATCGCCGCCATGACCAACCCGACTTTTTGGGATTTTTTATCTGCAGCGGGCAAGAGCGACATCGCCTCACGATAAGTCTCACGGGCGCGTGAAACTTGAAAACGCATCAGTTCGGCAAAATTATCCGTCGGCTTACACTGCATAATCACGCTTGCAGGCACGTCAAACCGCTGCATTTCCTCCATCGGCAGGTAAATCCGACCGTTTCTCGCATCTTCGCCGACATCACGGATAATGTTTGTCAGTTGCAGCGCAAGGCCCATCTTATCGGCGTATTCCAACGTTCGGTCGTCTGAAAATCCCAAAATCCGAGCAATCAGGCAGCCGACTACACCTGCGACGCGGTGGCAATACAGTTTCAACTCTTCAAAACTGCCGTAACGCACCTGAACCAAATCCATCTGCATTCCGTCGATTAAGGCTTCCAGTTCATATTTCGGCAGCTTGAATGTTTCCTTTATCTGCCGCAAAGCCTGATTGACCGGATGCTCCGGCATCACGCCGCCGAATACCTTGTCCAAATCGCCGCGCCACCAGTTCAACGTTGCCTGCGCCACATTCGGATCGGAACAGTCATCGACCACATCGTCCAATTCGCGGCAAAAAGCATACAAAACCGTTATCGCATCCCGCTTTTCCTGCGGCAGGAAACGGAAGCCCGACAAAAAACTGGAGCGGCTTTCTTCTGCCTTCTGACGGCAATAATCAAGTCCTTGCACGGCGTGTCCTAAAAATATGGTTATGAAGGACGATTTTATCGGGATTTGGGGAATTGTGGCAATTTCAGACGACCTTTCATCCCTATATTGTTCAAATCGTCCATATTTGATTTACTTCATTTTTAAGACAAGTTAATATAGACAATCGACTCTCCTAATACCAATTATATTTTATAGTCATGAACATTACGTCTAAAACACTTATCCTAACCATCCTGCTTTCCATCTCAGGAATGCAGGCTTATGCGGCAAAACCACATTACACTCCGCGTCACAATATCTCTCAAAACAGTGAAAACCAAGCCTTCCGATTGATTCAAGAAATGGCGAAACAGGGAGACACCCGCTCTCAGCTTGATTTAGGCACTATGTACGCAAAAGGCATAGGCACGACGCAGGATTACGAGCAGGCTAAATACTGGTTTGAAAAAGCAGCGCACAACGACAACGCCGAAGCGCAATTCAATCTTGGAATCATTTATTACGAAGGTCAAGGAACGGCACAAGACTATCGCCAAGCCAAATTTTGGTGGGAAAAGGCAGCCGAACAGGGCAATGCAGAAGCAGCGTTTAATTTAGGCATCATTCACTATGCCGGCATAGGCGTTCCACAAGACTATATACAGGCAAAAACTTGGTTTCACAAAGCAGCAGACCAAGGGGAAGACAGTGCGCAATTTTACTTGGGTTTGATGTATTACTCAGGCGAAGGCGTAGGCCAAGATTATAAACTTGCCAAGTCATGGTTTGAAAAAGCCGCCAAGAAAGGCAACGCCAAAGCGCAATATAATTTAGGCATCATGTATGCAGAGGGACAAGGCGTTACCCAAAATTATCCCAAGGCAAAATATTGGTACAAAAAAGCGGCAGAACAAGGCAATGCCAACGCCCAAAACAACTTGGGCGTTTTATACGAAAACGGACAAGGGGTAACCCAAAACTTTACCCAGGCAAAATCTTGGTTTGAAAAAGCCGCCGCCCAAGGCAATACGCTCGCGCAACATGCTTTGGAATACATTATGCAGCAAAATCAAAACTGAACCCTGGATTTTTCCCAATACACCATTATCAATGGGTGAACCCTGTTCAATGCCCAGCGGGCAACTTTACAAAGAAAGCTAAAAACAATAAGGCATACGGTTATAACTGTATGCCTTATTTGCTGTTTCAATCCAATTTCAATTGCAATATTTATTGATATCGCTTTGATAATGTTTAATCAAATCATCACGATTTGCAGTGCGCGCACTTTCCGCAAACTGACGGTTTACGCGGGCAATCCGACAGTTGTCTTCTTTATTTTTGCGGTTTTCTTCTTCAACCTTCTTATTCTGCTCCTCAACCTGCTTATTCTGAGCCAAAATCTTCTCGTTCAGCTTAGCCTGCTGCTCTGACAGCGTCCCTTCTTGGGCATTTTCCGGTTTGGCAACTGCAGGCGTCACGTTACGGGTTCGAATGTTCACAATATTCGAACGTTCCGGCTGCAAGCGGTTAGGGGTATCGGAGTAGCTGGTGCTGCCACTGCCGCTTTTCCATGTATAAACGTTATTTCCAGCTACTGCCCCGGCAGCATACAAAACGCCTACCAAAAATAAGGATAAAGATGATTTTTTCATATTGTTTTCATCGTAAACGTGTTTTCAGACGACCCTATTCTACTTGATTTTCAAAAATATGTCATATTAATTCAAAAATATGCATTGCAATGGTGTCGTAAAAAAATAATCTCAAATTGCAAACAATCCGCTGTCAACAAACCTGAGCGGGTGTTATAATGCCGTGCATCTTGCACAAACTGAAAGACTGAGCATCATGCGTATCGTAGAAAAAGCCTATACTTTCGACGATGTTTTGTTGGTTCCTGCACATTCAACCGTGCTGCCACGAGACGTTAAACTTCAAACCAAGCTCACCCGCGAAATCACGCTCAACCTCCCCTTACTTTCCGCCGCAATGGACACCGTTACCGAAGCACGCCTCGCCATTTCCATGGCGCAAGAAGGCGGTATCGGCATTATCCATAAAAACATGACGCCCGAAATGCAGGCGCGTGCCGTTTCTAAAGTAAAACGCCATGAGAGCGGCGTAGTGAAAGACCCTATTACGGTTGCGCCGACGACGCTTATTCGCGAAGTATTGGAAATGCGCGCGCAACGTAAACGCAAAATGTCTGGCCTGCCCGTCGTTGAAAACGGCAAAGTGGTCGGTATCGTTACCAACCGCGACCTGCGTTTTGAAAACCGCCTCGACCTGCCCGTTTCCGCCATCATGACCCCGCGCGAACGCTTGGTTACCGTCCCCGAAGGCACAAGCATCGACGAAGCGCGCGAACTGATGCACGAACATAAAGTCGAGCGTGTTTTGGTCTTGAACGAAAAAGACGAGCTTAAAGGCTTGATTACCGTAAAAGATATTTTGAAAACCACCGAGTTTCCGAATGCCAACAAAGACTCCGAAGGCCGTTTGCGTGTAGGCGCGGCAGTCGGCACCGGCGGTGACACCGAGGAGCGCGTAAAAGCCTTGGTCGGAGCGGGAGTCGACGTCATCGTCGTCGATACTGCACACGGCCATAGCCAAGGCGTTATCGAGCGCGTGAAATGGGTGAAAGAAACCTATCCGCACATCCAAGTCATCGGCGGCAATATCGCAACCGCCAAAGCTGCTTTGGATTTGGTCGCAGCAGGAGCAGACGCCGTCAAAGTCGGTATCGGCCCGGGTTCGATTTGTACCACCCGTATCGTTGCGGGCGTAGGCGTGCCGCAACTGACTGCCATTCACAACGTTGCCGAAGCCCTCAAAGGCACCGGTGTTCCGCTGATTGCCGACGGCGGCATCCGCTTCTCAGGCGACATCGCCAAAGCTCTGGCAGCAGGCGCATACAGCGTCATGCTCGGCGGGATGTTTGCCGGTACGGAAGAAGCACCGGGCGAAATCGAACTCTACCAAGGCCGCTCGTACAAATCTTACCGCGGTATGGGTTCTCTGGGAGCAATGAGCCAAGGCTCCGCCGACCGCTACTTCCAAGATAAAACCGACAGCACCGATAAATACGTCCCCGAAGGTATCGAAGGTCGCGTTCCCTACAAAGGCCCGATTGTGAACATCATCCACCAACTGACTGGCGGTTTGCGTTCCAGCATGGGCTATTTGGGCTGCGCCAATATCGAAGAAATGCATGAAAAAGCGGAATTTGTAGAAATTACCTCCGCCGGCATGAGCGAATCACACGTTCACGATGTTCAAATTACCAAAGAAGCGCCGAACTATCACCGCTAAGGTAAAATGAACAAAGGTCGTCTGAAACTTTCAGACGACCTTACTTACAAAAAAATTACAAATCATTATTCCACTTCAACTGGCTTGCCTTGCTTATCAATATAAAAGAATTCATCTTCACTAAAATCTTCGTCTTTAAACATATTCTTCATATTAACAAGTGCCACACCATTTTGGAAATCATTGAAAGTACCAAATTTGAACGGGATAACCACCTTACCGGTTTTATCTAAATAGCCGAATTTGCCGTTTAATTCCGCACCAATCAAACCCTCACTCAATGAACCTAAATATTCATATTTAAAGGGGATAACTACCTTTCCCTTTTTATCGATATAACCGTATTTATCATTTTGTGAAACCCTTGCCATACCATCTTCAAAATTAGAAGCGCTTTTATATCGCGCAGGAATTACCCACTGATTTCTTTTATCGATATAACCCCATTTATCAAGAATCTGAACAGCGGCTACACCTTCATTAAAATAAAAAGCCTCTTCATATTTTGGTGGAATAACCATCTCGCCTTTTGTATTGATATAGCCATATTTATTTGTATCAGCAGTGACAACTGCAGCCAGTCCTTCACTGAATGAATCGGCTTTAACATATTGAAACGGAATGACAACTTTGCCATTTTTGTCAATAAAGCCCCATCTGCCTTTTTGTTTGACAGGAGCAATACCTTGTTCAAAATCACCAGGCAAGTCTTGAAATTTTAAAGGAATAACTTCTTTACCACTGGCATTGATATAACCGCATAAAATCTGATCTGATTTTCCTACTATTTTACAAACTGCTGCCAATCCTTCAGAAAAATCGCGGGCAACGTAATATTTGAGCGGAACAATAACTTTCCCTTGTCGATTGACAAAACCATACAAAAAAGGAATCTTCTCGTTACCCGGCTTAGTAACCATAGACAAGCCTTCTTCATTCAGACAATAAACCGTGTCATAACCTTCTCTGCCGGATAATTTTGGTTTTTCGCAGGTATCAGCCAGTGCAATAGGCATATACATTGATGCGATAAATGCACCTAAGAATATTTTCTTCATACATTAACCTTGTTGAAAATGATGCGCGAATTTTATAAAAATTCATAAGGCATGTCCATATCCAAAACCGGCAAGATTACTGAAAATATTTTCAGACGACCTCTTATTCACAATATAGTGGATTAAATTTAAATCAGGACAAGGCGAGGTAACGCCGTACTGGTTTAAAGTTAATCTACTATACAAGCACTGGTTTTATCTATAAGCCTTTAATCATCATATTTTACCTTGCAACTATTTCTTAAAAATATAGAAAATCAGCTACACTTCCTTAGCCATAAAAATATTTTCCAGTGTTTTCCTAAATGCCATCATATTAATGCTTTCGTCTATATTAATTTCGATGTGTTTTTTAATTTTCAGAGATTCCTGAATATCTTCCCCAAAATCAAAAGATAAAACGTGATCAATTAAATTATAAGCAACATCATTACTCTCAATTGAAAAAATTTGCTCATTAAACTCAAAATAGATTTTATCGTCTTCGTTTTGATTGAAGGTTAAAGTGAAGTAATGAAAATCTCCCAAATCAAAATAGATATAAGATAAACCTTCATCATCAGACTCATCAAACAAGATCTCTATTGGCTTCCACATAACTGATGTCCATATAAATTTTATATAAATCCCTATTTTCCAGCTTATTATTTTTTTATTTTATTCTTTATCCCTTATTCCACCCTTAACTCATCGGCATCATAGCATCTCTTTCTATGTAAATCTTAAATAAAAAAATTCATTTTTTTTTTTTTGAAAATCAAAACGCTCAATTAAATTCCAGCCTAAATAACTATTATGCCATCAATTAGAAACCTGACAATTGAAACAAATTTCGTTTTTTCAGACGACCTTCCAAACCAAGCCTTTACAGCAAGTTACCCTGCCCTAAAATCTCAAAAACTGTTAGAATACGGGGCTGTTTGAGCATATATTGCTCCCTGTGCAAACCGATGTTGACGTGAAACAAACTTACAGTTGGTTTCATAGCAGTTTTGGCGCCACCATCGGTATAATCGCCGTTGATGTGCTTTCAGCGATACTCACTGGTCGTCTGAAATGTAACAAAGCTACTTTTTCTTTTTCATCCTCATTTGGAGAATATTCATGAGCGCAATCGTTGATATTTTTGCCCGCGAGATTTTGGATTCACGCGGCAACCCCACCGTAGAATGCGATGTATTGCTGGAGTCCGGCGTAATGGGCCGTGCCGCCGTACCGAGCGGTGCGTCTACCGGTCAAAAAGAGGCTTTGGAACTTCGCGACGGCGACAAATCCCGCTACTCGGGCAAAGGCGTATTGAAAGCAGTTGAACACGTCAACAACCAAATTGCCCAAGCCCTGATCGGTATCGATGCTAACGAACAGTCCTACATCGACAAAATCATGATCGAACTGGACGGCACTGAAAACAAAGGCAATTTGGGTGCGAATGCTACTTTGGCAGTTTCTATGGCTGTTGCCCGCGCGGCTGCCGAAGATTCAGGTCTGCCGCTGTACCGTTACTTGGGCGGCGCCGGTCCTATGGCTTTGCCTGTTCCGATGATGAACGTTATCAACGGCGGAGAACATGCCAATAACAGCCTGAACATTCAAGAATTTATGATTATGCCTGTCGGCGCAAAATCCTTCCGCGAAGCCCTGCGCTGCGGCGCCGAAATTTTCCACGCGCTGAAAAAACTGTGCAACGATAAAGGCTTCCCGACTACTGTCGGCGATGAAGGCGGTTTCGCACCTAACCTGAACAGCCACAAAGAAGCCCTGCAACTGATGGTTGAAGCAACCGAAGCTGCTGGTTACAAAGCAGGTGATGATGTCTTGTTTGCTTTGGACTGCGCATCCAGCGAGTTTTACAAAGACGGCAAATACCACTTGGAAGCCGAAGGCCGTTCTTACACCAGCGCAGAATTTGCCGAATACCTTGAAGGCTTGGTTAACGAATTCCCGATTATCTCCATCGAAGACGGTATGGATGAAAACGACTGGGAAGGCTGGAAACTCCTCACCGAAAAACTCGGCAGCAAAGTACAACTGGTCGGCGACGACTTGTTCGTAACCAATCCGAAAATCCTTGCCGAAGGCATCGAAAAAGGCGTGGCAAACGCATTGCTGGTCAAAGTCAACCAAATCGGTACTTTGAGCGAAACCTTGCAAGCGGTTGACTTGGCAAAACGCAGCCGTTACGCCAGTGTAATGAGCCACCGTTCCGGCGAAACTGAAGACAGCACCATTGCCGACTTGGCAGTCGCTACCAACTGCATGCAGATCAAAACCGGCTCACTGAGCCGCTCCGACCGCATGGCGAAATACAACCAACTGCTGCGCATCGAGGAAGAATTGGCAGAAGCTGCCTACTACCCCGGCAAAGCCGCATTCTATCAACTGGGCAAATAAGAAAAGGTATTGATGTATGAAGTGGGTAACTGTTGTTTTATCCATCGCGCTTGCTTACTGCCAATACAGCCTTTGGTTTGGAAAAGGCAGTATCGGGCATACGGAAGAATTGCAGGAACAACTTTCCGTGCAGGAGGAGAAAAACCAGACGCTCACTTTGCGCAACCAGTTCCTTGCTGCGGAAGTCGATGATTTGGCGAACGGTCAAGAAGCGATTTCTGAAATTGCCCGTGTGGAATTGGGTTACGTCCAAGACGGCGAAACCTATTACCGTTTTATCGAACGCAGCCGTTAATTGCCCTGATGGGAATAAAAGGTCGTCTGAAAAAGAGTGATTCCCAAATTTTAGATCTTTATAAATAACTTTCAGACGTTTCGTACAAGCAGGCTTCTGTGTGCCACAGAAGCCTGCTTCTCTAATTTCAAAACAACATCGTCCCCATCATTTCCCAAACGCATGTAAGCATCTGTCTACGGTAAATCAATTTATCCTATCCTGATATAAACATCCCATTCTCAACACAACTCAAAAACCCCTCCTAAGCACAAATCTTTCTATTGGGACAAATATAGTGGATTAAAATCTCAATCTGCTCCCATTCTTTTTCTAATATGCGGTTTCCAAACGCTTTTTGCGGTACAATACCGCCCTTAAATTTTTTCTTATTTCAAAGTACAAACCGCCATGTCCAAAAAAACTAAACAAGAATTAGAGAACAACAAACTCAACAAACGCCTGCGCCATGCCGTCGGCGATGCGATTAACGATTTCAACATGATAGAGCCAGGCGACAAAATCATGGTCTGCCTCTCCGGCGGCAAAGACAGCTACGCCCTATTAGACATCCTGCGCCAGCTCCAAGCCAGCGCGCCGATTGATTTCGAACTGGTTGCCGTCAATCTCGACCAAAAGCAGCCGGGCTTCCCCGAAGAAGTGCTGCCGACCTATCTCGAAAGCATAGGCGTGCCGTACAAAATCGTCGAAGAAGACACCTACTCCACCGTCAAACGCGTATTGGACGAAGGCAAAACGACTTGTTCGCTGTGCAGCCGCCTGCGCCGCGGCATCCTCTACCGTACAGCAAAAGAATTGGGCTGCACCAAAATCGCCTTGGGACACCACCGCGACGACATCCTCGCCACTATGTTTCTAAATATGTTTTACGGCGGCAAACTCAAAGCCATGCCGCCCAAGCTGGTGAGCGACAACGGCGAACACATCGTCATCCGCCCGCTGGCGTATGTGAAAGAAAAAGATTTGATTAAATACGCCGAACTGAAACAATTCCCGATTATCCCGTGCAACCTCTGCGGCTCGCAGCCCAACCTGCAACGCCAAGTCATTGGCGATATGCTGCGCGATTGGGACAAACGCTTCCCCGGCCGCATTGAATCGATGTTCTCCGCTCTGCAAAACGTCGTTCCCTCCCATCTTGCTGACCCCGAGCTTTTCGACTTCGCCGGTTTGGAACGCGGTCAAACCTTAAAACACGGCGGCGACTTGGCGTTTGACAGCGAAAAAATGCCCGAACGATACTCCGACGGCAGCGAAGAAGATGAGAGTGAAATCAAAATCATCCCGTCCAAACCTGAACGTAAAGTCATCAATATTCTGGCAAATAAGCCGAAAACTTGCAGTTTATAACGGGATTTAGATTTTCAGACGACCTCTGGGATTCCCTCCCAAGGTCGTCTGAATTTTTATAGTGGATTAACTTTAAACCAGTACGGCGTTGCCTCGCCTTGGCTCAAAGAGAACGATTCTCTAAGGTGCTGAAG
>JVVZ01000384.1:0-4071 GCA_001062585.1 Neisseria meningitidis | reverse complement strand
GATGGATTCCCGCCTGCGCGGGAATGACGGCTGCTGGAGGTAATTATGGGTTGGATTGGCAGCGTTTGCGTTGAAAGTTGCGATGAAGTAGATGAGATTAGAAAGAAGGTCATCTGAAAGTTGGGTTTCAGACGACCTTTTGGTATTTGTGGAATTCGTGGGCGGAGCCCACGCTACGCTGGGTTTTCAGACGACCTTGGGTCAGAGGTCGAAGGCGGCGTTGATGAGGCGTTTGGTGTAGTCTTTCTGCGGGTGGTGGAAGATTTGGTCTGCGCTGCCGTATTCGACGAGTTCTCCGTGCTGCATGACGGCGACGTTGTCGCTGACAGCGCGGACGACGGAGAGGTCGTGGCTGATGAAGATGTAGGTCAGTCCGTATTTGGTTTGGAGTCCGCGCAGCAGTTCGACGACTTTGATTTGGACGGAACGGTCGAGGGCGGAGGTGGGTTCGTCAAGGAGGATGAACTTGGGCCGCAGGATGAGGGCACGGGCGATGGCGATGCGTTGGCGTTGTCCGCCTGAGAATTCGTGCGGATAGCGGTTGAGGGCGTCGGCGGGCAGGGAGACTTCGTCCAGGACTTTGAGGACGAGTTCGGTGCGTTGGGCTTTGGTCATTTCGGGGCGGTGGACGGTGAGGCCTTCGCCTATGATTTCGCCGACGGTGAGGCGGGGGGAGAGTGAGCCGTAGGGGTCTTGGAAGACGATTTGGCGTTCGGCTTTGAGCTGGCGCGCGCGCTCGGGGCTGAGGGCGGCGAGGTCGCTGCCGTCGAAGTGTATGCTGCCTTGGTAGGGGAGCATTTGCATGATGGCTTTGCCGAGTGTGGATTTGCCGGAACCGGATTCGCCGACGATGCCGAGGGTTTCGCCTTGGCGGATGGCGAGGCTGATGTTTTTGACGGCGTGGAAGGTTTTGAGGGGTTTGCCGAAGAAGTTGTGTTTGAGGGTGAAGTGGACGTCGATGCCGTCGGCACGGATGAGCTCGGGCGGGTTGCCTTCTACGGGGTCTTTCATGCCTTTGGGGACGGAGTGGATGAGTTGGGCGGTGTAGGGGTGGGTGGGGTTGGCGAAAACTTGTTTGATTTTGCCGCGCTCGACGATTTCGCCGTCTTTCATGACGCAGACGGTTTCGGAGTAGTGTTCGGCGAGTCCGAGGTCGTGGGTGATGAAGATTATCGCCATGCCCATTTGTTTTTGGAGGTCGTGGAGGAGGTCGAGGATTTCTGCCTGGATGGTGACGTCGAGGGCGGTGGTGGGTTCGTCGGCGATGAGCAGGGAGGGCTCGTTGAGCAGCGCCATGGCGATCATGATGCGCTGGAGCTGGCCGCCTGAGAATTCGTGTGGGTATTGTTTCAGACGACGTTCTGCTTCGCGGATGCCGACGCAGTTGAGGAGGTCGAGGATGCGTTCGCGGGCGGCTTTGCGGGTGATGGTTTTGTTGTGGACGCGCAGGGCTTCTGTGAGCTGGGTGCCGATTTTCATGAAGGGGTTCAGCGAGGTCATGGGCTCTTGGAAGATGAAGCTGATGCGTCCGCCGCGTAGGCTGCGGAGGGTTTTTTCGTCTGCGTCGAGGATGGATGTGCCGTCGAAGGTGATGCGTGAGTCTTTTCCGTAGCGGGTGGTGTTTTCGGGCAGGAGGCGCATGAGGGACATGGCGGTAACGGATTTGCCGGAACCGGATTCGCCGACGAGGGCGAGGGTTTCGCCTTTGGCGACTTTGAAGCTGATGTTGCGCACGGCGTGGACGGTTTTTTCGTGGAGTTGGAAGCGGATGTCGAGGTTTTCGACGGTGAGTAACGGGGTGTTCATGGGTGTGTCCTCGTGGTGTGTGTCAGCGGTCTTTGGGGTCGAGTGCGTCGCGCAGGCCGTCGCCGATGAAGTTGAAGCAGAAGAGGGTGGCGACGAGGAAGAAGCAGGGGACGAGGAGCTGCCACGGGGCGGCTTCCATGGAGGCTGCGCCGTCTTGGAGCATGGAACCCCAACTGGTCATGGGTTCTTGTACGCCCAATCCGAGGAAGCTGAGGAAGGATTCGAACATGATCATGCCGGGGACGAGCAGGGAGGCGTAAACCATGACGACGCCGAGTACGTTGGGGATGATGTGTCGGGTAACGATGCGGCGGCGGGATACGCCTGTGATGCGGGCGGCTTCGACGAATTCTTTGTGTCTGAGGCTGAGGGTTTGGCCGCGGACGATGCGGGCGACGTCAAGCCATGAGACGAGTCCGATGGCGACGAAGATGAGGAAGAGGTTGCGCCCGAAGAAGGTGGTGAGGAGGATGACGAAGAACATGAAGGGGAAGGCGTTGAGGATTTCGAGCAGGCGCATCATGACGGAGTCGAGTTTGCCGCCGAAAAAGCCTGCGAGTGCGCCGTAGAGCGTGCCGATGACGACGGCGACGAGCGCGCCTGCGATGCCGATGAGCAGGGAAATGCGCCCGCCTGCGGCGGCGCGGGTGAGGAGGTCGCGTCCGAGCAGGTCTGTGCCGAAGTAGTGGCGGGTGGAGAAGGAAGGCGGGATTTGCATGTTGTCCCAGTCGGTGTAGTCGTAGGTGTAGGCGCTGATCCAGGGGGCGGCGACAACGAAGAGGGTGATGGCGGCAAGGATGAAGATGCTGCACAGGGCGGCTTTGTTGTTGCTGAAACGCCGCCATGCGTCCTGCCACAGGCTGCGTCCGTGTACTTGTGCCTGTTCGGCTGCGTCTGCTATGGCGCGGGAATTTTTCTTGTTGAATAGCATGGTGTTCTCCGTTTTTTGTTCGGGGGGTCGTCTGAAAACGGCAAAACCGGTTTTCAGACGACCTTTTTTGCTTTTAATAGCGGATTTTGGGGTCGATCAGGGCGTAGAGGATGTCGAGTATGGCGTTGAAGACGATGGTCAGTACGCCGACGAGGATGGTCAGCCCCAAGATCATGCCGTAGTCGCGGTTGAGCGCGCCGTTGACGAAGAGTTGTCCGATGCCAGGCAGACCGAAGACGCTTTCGATGACGATGGCGCCGGTGATGATGCCGACGAAGGCAGGAACGAGATAGGAAAGGATAGGCAGCATGGCGGGACGCAGGGCGTGGCGCAGGACGATGCTGTTCATTGATAATCCTTTGGCGCGGGCAGTGCGGATGTAGGGGCTGTTCAACACTTCTATCATCGCGCCGCGCGTGATGCGGGCGAGGCCTGCGACATAGCCTATGGAGAGGGCGGCGACGGGCAGGATGAGGCTGGTCAGTGCGCCGTCGTTCCAGCCGCCGGCGGGCAGCCATTTGAGGGTGATGGCGAAGATGAAAATCATGATGGGGGCTTTGACGAAGCTGGGGACGACGATGCCGGTCATGGCGGCGGTCATGATGGTGTAGTCCGCCCATGTGTTGCGCCTGAGTGCGGCGATGGTGCCCATGAGTACGCCCAAGACGGTGGAGACGATGAAGGCGTACACGCCCAGTTCGACGGAGACGGGCAGGGCTTGGGCGAGCAGCTCGTTGACGTTGTAGTCTTTGTATTTGAACGAGGGGCCGAGGTCGCCGTGGGCGAGTTGTTTGAGATAGTTGAAGTATTGCAGGTACATCGGGTCGTTCAGATGATATTTGGCTTCGATGTTGGCCAGTACGGCGGGCGGTACGTTTTTGTCGCCGGTGAAGGGGCTGCCGGGTGCGAGCCGCATCAGGAAGAATGAGACGGTAATCAGGACCAGCATGGTGGGGATGGCGGAAAGTATGCGGCGGATGATGAATTTCAGCATATCGTACCTGCTCGGGGCTTGGTGGGTCGGAATATGCCTGAATACGGGAAGGCGGTCTGAACGGGGTTCGGACGCTTGGGATGGTTTCTCTTCTTTGTAGTCAGGCCCTTGGTTTTGGGTGTGCGGGCTTTTGTTTTATGGTCGTCTGAAAACGGGATTTTGGGTTTCAGACGACCTTTTTGCTGATGCTTTTCGTGGGCAAAGCCCACGCTACGGCTTTTATGGTCGTCTGAACACTTTGGATGGGGTTTCGGACGGTTTTTTATAGTGGATTAACTTTAAACCGGTACGGCGTTGCCTCGCCTTGGCTCAAAGAGAACGATTCTCTAAGGTGCTGAAG
>JVVZ01000383.1:0-1335 GCA_001062585.1 Neisseria meningitidis | reverse complement strand
CATGACTGCCCGCCAATCCTACCACCTCACCTTCGCCCGTTTCTCCCCCTCCCTCTCCGTCAAATCCTTCACCGCCTCCGAAGCCGCCAACACCGCCTACCGCGTCGAAATCAACGCCACTTCCGCCGATTCCTCATTGCCGCTGTCTTCCTACCTCAACCAGCGCGCAGCGTTTGAAATCCGTCCGCAGGAGGCCGTATTGTCCGAAGTTGCCGCCGCTTTTTCAGCCGGTTCGGACGAATCTCCGGCGAAGCAATGGCAGGGCATTATCACTTCATGCGAGAAGCTGTCCGTATCCAAGGATGAAACCGTTTACCGCTTTGTTTTAGAGCCGCGCTTCGCGGCTTTAAAACATTTCCAATCCTCCCGACTGTTTCAAAACCAAACCGTCCCCGACATCGTTGCCGCCGTCTTCAAGCATCACGGCTTCTCCGGTGTCGACTACCGTTTCCAAAAAAGCCGCAGCTACACCGTCCGCGAGTATGTGACCCAGTATCTCGAAAGCGACTTCGCTTTTATCAACCGTCTGTGTGAGGAAGAAGGCATTTGGTATGCCTTCGAACAGAATGAGCAACATGGCGATGTGGTCGTCTTCGGCGACAGTCCCGAACACTACTTCCGCGATCAAAGTCTGCCCGTTTCCTACCGCCCCCATGCCGGACTGGAAAGCGTCGGTACCGAAGCACTCTTCAACCTCAGCATCCGCCACAACCCCATCGTCGAAGGCATACGCAGTGCCGACTACAACTACCGCACTGCAGATACCGACCTCTTTGCCGAAACCGACAACAAACAGTCCGAAGAATCTGCCGACAATACTGTCTTATTGGGCAAACAGCAAAACTGGGGCCTCCATCCCAAAACCCCCGACGAAGCCAAAGTTCAGACGACCCTGTTGAACGAAGCCGTCCTCTGCCGCCAAACCGTCGCCAACGGCAGCGGCAACGTCGTCTCCATGGCGCCGATGAAAGTGTTCCAAACCGATACCGCCTTCCCCGAAGCCCCCGACGGCTGGCTGGTACTTTCCATGGAACACAGCGGCAGCCGCGATACCGCCTACAGCCACACCTTTACCGCCATACCCGCCCAACTCGCCTTCCGTCCCGAACGCACCACCCCGCGCCCCCATATCGCCGGCACACTGCCCGCACGGGTGACCGCAGCAGAGAACTGCACCTACGCCTACATCGACGACATGGGACGCTACCGCGTCAAACTGCCGTTTGATTTGGACGAATGGAGTCCCGGCGGAGAAAGCCGTCCCGTCCGACTCGCCAAACCCTATGCCGGTCCCGAATACGGTATCCACTTCCCCTTACACGAAGGTACCGAAGT
>JVVZ01000382.1:0-929 GCA_001062585.1 Neisseria meningitidis | reverse complement strand
ACTGTCTGCGGCTTCGTCGCCTTGTCCTGATTTAAATTTAATCCACTATATTACTATAATTTATTTCAAATAAAAACAATAATATAATAATTATAAAATAATTCAAGAATAATTTTTATTGTATTTAGAATACAAATATAGCATAATGCTCATCATCAAAAAGGATATTCCCTCCTAATATTTTATTTAACTATAAAAACAAAAGGATATAATTATGTCCAACAGCTATATCGACCGCCGCACAGAAATATATAACCAACGAAATCAAAACAAGATTACGTTGAGTTTACGTTTATCCATTAAAGATGATTTGATTTTGCAAGAGCTTGCCGATGCTTGGGAAACAACCCGCCAAGACATCATCAATGATTTAATTCAAGAATTCATTATTCAAGACTGGGAGAACAAACGAATGATTGACAAACAAAAAGACGAAGAATTTGATAATTCAACTACAACACGATATTTTTTATTAAATACTAATAGTGCCAACGACTTGGAAGACCATAATTTCATGATAACAAACCAAGTAGCTGCTGCATTTGAAGATGGCTACAAAGAAAAAATCTGTCGGATTAAAAAAGGAGACTATGTATTCCTATACGCCTCCGGACAAGGAATTGTTGCATATGGTCAAGCAACAGGAATCGTAGAGAAAACACATCATTATGGCGTTGATAATAAAACATTTTTTCAAAAACTAGAACATTTTGTCGATTTAAGTCAAAATCCAATCAAAGCAAGACAGGTTAAATCCATTTTGGGACGTTCTTTTCCTTTTGCCCAAACATTATCTCAGATTACTGATGGGGAAAAATTGTTGGAGAATCTCAAATAAGACAAAGCAAGGCTACAAGTATCCTGTAAAACGGCAGTTATAGTGAATTAACTTTAAACCAGTACGGCGTTGCCTCGCCTTGCCGTACTAT
>JVVZ01000381.1:0-15295 GCA_001062585.1 Neisseria meningitidis | reverse complement strand
TTGAGCTAAGGCGAGGCAACGCCGTACTGGTTTAAAGTTAATCCACTATATAATCCCATCCCAAACAAGGACAGCCATGAAAGCAATGATACTGGCAGCAGGACGCGGAGAAAGGATGCGCCCCCTGACCGACCACACACCCAAACCACTTCTAAAAGTCGGCAGCGAACCACTCATCGGCTGGCATATACGTCGTCTGAAAAATGCAGGTTTCACCGAAATCGTCATCAATCACGCATGGCTAGGCGAACAAATCGAAGCCACACTTGGTAACGGTGCACAATACGGAGTCAGCATAGCCTACTCTCCCGAATCGACAGGCGGACTGGAGACCGCCGGCGGAATCGCCACCGCCCTACCCTTACTGGGCGACGCCCCTTTCCTTGTCATCAACGGAGATGTTTTGACCGATATCGACTTCAACGCCGCCCGACAGGCTGCCGCATCCCTACAAACATCCAACCTATTGGCACATATTTGGTTGGTTCCCAATCCCCCGCACAATCCGGAGGGCGATTTTTCCATTTCTCCCGATGGACAGGTACACTCCAATAAAACCGAAGGAATCGCACTAACCTTCAGCGGCATAGGCATATACCACCCCGACCTTTTCCAAAATACACCACCCAACCAAATCGCCAAACTCGCGCCTCTATTGCGGGAAGCCATGAACCAACACCGCGTTACCGGCGAGCAACACAATGGATTATGGCTGGATGTCGGCACTACAGAACGACTCAAAATAGCAAATGAACTTGCCGCAAATTGGGATTAACATTCACCACTCAGCTCATTTATATTCATTAAAACATAATATAAAGTTCAGAAATATAATTACATAAAATATCATGACCAACCTGATAATTCATTGTATAAAAACTCTATATTTTTAATAATATTTAAATTAATTTTGATGACTTTAGATACAGTTTTTATTGTAAGAAAATTTATTACAGCACTTACGCATTTTTCCTGAAATATGGATCCGTATCTTTCATTCCATACCTACCGTATTTCCTGTATTTAACACACCAAACATGAATCATCCTTCATTCAATTATCGTTCCCTATCAACCAGAGATACGCCATGAATATCGCAGCCATTCAAACTGCACTGGAAGCAGTAAAAATCCCCGGCACCGAGCGCACGCTCGGCAGTGAAAAAGCCATCAAACTGTTGGAAGAACGTTCCGACGGTCTTCATATCGGACTGAAATTCGGATTCCCCGTCGGCCATATCGCCGCCGACATCGCCAACAGCCTGCAAGAAGCCGTCATCGGCATCACGGGCGACACGCATATCCACCTCAGCATCGACACGGAAATCACAACGCACAAAGTACAGCCCGGCGTTGCCACCATCAAAGGCGTCAAAAACATTATCGCCGTTGCATCCGGCAAAGGCGGTGTCGGCAAATCCACCACCACCGCCAATCTTGCCACTGCCATGGCACGCATGGGCGCGCGAGTGGGCGTGCTGGATGCCGACCTCTACGGCCCCAGTCAGCCGACCATGTTGGGCGTGCAAGACCGCAAACCTGACCAACAAAACAAAAAACTGATTCCCGTCGAAGCCGACAGCGGCATCCAAGTGATGTCCATCGGCTTTCTGGTCGATACCGACCAAGCTGTCGTTTGGCGCGGCCCAATGGTCAGCCAAGCCTTGCAGCAATTGATGTTCCAAAGCGAGTGGGACGAAGTGGACTACCTCTTCATCGACCTGCCGCCGGGTACTGGCGACATCCAACTCACCCTGTCGCAAAAAATCCCTGTAACCGGTTCAGTCGTCGTTACCACGCCGCAAGACATCGCCCTGATTGACGCACGCAAGGCGGTCGATATGTTCCACAAAGTCAACATCCCGATTTTCGGCGTACTGGAAAACATGTCGGTACATATCTGCTCCAACTGCGGCCACGCTGAAGCTATTTTCGGTTCGGAAGGCGGCAAAAACCTGGCAGGTCGTCTGAATGTCCCGCTACTCGGACAGCTTCCGTTAAGCCTGCCCGTACGCGAAGCAATGGATGGTGGCACGGCGAAACAGTTGTTTGACGAACATCCCGCCATTGCCAAAATCTATACTGACGCAGCCTTCCAAATCGCACTGACCATTGCAGACAAAGGCAAAGATTTCAGCAGCCGCTTCCCGAAAATCGTGATTGAATGATACAACCACAAACCAATAAAGCCCGATTGCAATAATCGGGCTTTATTTTTGACTAAAAGGTCGTCTGAAAACTCGGATTGTCTTTACAAATCTCAGCTTATTCCAATATATACCATCCAAACAAAAACACCTCTTATCCACACCATGGCACAAGTATCGAAAATACAACACAAATCTATGGAATAATTAACAGAGAGACAAAAAAGAAAAATATCATTTCCAGTAGAAAAAATATATCTTCATATAAAATTTCCTACCATATTAAATATATAAAATGCAACGCTTGATTTCAACAATGACCAAACCGAACAAATAAGATATTTTTAATTAACTAAAAAGCAAAAAACGCAATTTAAAACCAAAATAAATCAAAAAACATAAATATATTATATGTGTTATTATTTTTTTTGTTATATATTACATATAGATAATGAGGAAATCGATTGTTTTTTTATAATGAAGTTAATATTTGATAAAAAAAAATAATAAATACAAAATAAGGAACTTCATATAATGGTGATCATGTACGAAGTAGCAAATCGTGCTTCGAACCATTTGTTTTCTGAATCAATTTTATTTTTTAGAAATAAAATTTTATGTATTTTACTACTGCTCGATGACCAGTGGTATGCATATTAGATAAACGGCATATATTTGTCAATTAAAATATGCAAAATATATAGATTCATCCATATTATTATTTATGTGTTTTTATCAGGGAGATAATTATGAAACACAAAACACACATGAATCGTTTTACCGCGCTCAACAAAACAATGGCTTTGTCATTGGCAGCCGCAGGTCTTGTTTCTGCTTCGCCCGCATTTGCAGCGGCGCTGACAAATGCTTCATATGTAAGCATTCACGATAACGGCGAACCCGCCCGCGGCAACTATGACAGCAAGGGCGCAACTGGTCGTTACGGCGTGGCTGTAGGCGTTAACGCCAGCGCAAAAAGCCACAGCACCGTTGCAATTGGTACTGAAACCACTGCTGAACATGAATCTGCCACTGCAGTTGGCACACTCTCCAAAGCTGAAGGCACTGCCGCTGCAGCTTTCGGTCAAGGTGCCAATGCAACTGCTAATGCGGCTACCGCTATCGGTCGCCAAGCTGCCGCAAAAGGCAACAGCAGCACTGCAGTAGGCTCTGCTTCTGTAGCCGAAGGCCTGTCTTCTACTGCATTTGGCTCTGGCTCTAACGCTGCGGCTCCCGCCTCTACTGCGATCGGACAAGGCACTCAAGCAACCGGCGCTTACACTGTTGCAGTAGGTCAAAAAGCTCAAGCCAAGGGTATTTCTTCAGCTGCTGTAGGTTCTGCTTCTGTTGCCGAAGGTGACTATTCTATTGCCACAGGCGCTGCCTCCCAAGCTACCGGAAAAGCTAGCGTAGCTTCTGGTTTGCAGGCTCAAGCTAAAGGCGGTTCTTCGGTCGCTATCGGTCGCGGAGCGATTGCAAGTGATGAATACTCTGTTGCTTTAGGCGCAAATTCTACTACTTCTGCTGCAGTAGGCACTAACAGCGCTACTGTAAACGGCGTAACTTACAGTGGTTTTGCCGGTACTAATCCTACATCTACAGTAAGTGTAGGCTCAGCAGGTAACGAACGTACAATCACCAATGTTGCAGCCGGCCGTATCACACCTACCAGCACAGATGCCATCAACGGCAGCCAACTGTACCAAGTAGCCGCACAAACAAACGGCAACACCATCGTTATCAATAACCTCCAAGACCGTATCAACGATATGAACAAAGACCTGCGTGCAGGTATCGCTGGTGCTACTGCAATCGGCTTCCTGCAACGTCCGAACGAAGCAGGTAAAAGTATCGTTTCTGCAGCTGTAGGTGGCTATCGTGGTCAACAAGCAATTGCTGTTGGTTATGCACATAATTCCGATAACAACAAATGGTCTATCAAAACCGGCGTAAGCGTGAACACCCGCAAAGATGTCAACTGGGGCGGAAGCGTCGGCTACCAATGGTAAGACCTAGAGGGGATGGTTTAAAATCATCTCCATCTATCAAAGATTTGATATAAAAGGAAAAAACATGAAATTATCGAAATTTGTATTGCCTGCGATTGCAGCACTCTCCTTGGCAGCCTGTGGTAATCTGAGCAAAGTTAGCAAAGAAGGCACTACTGACAATCCCGTATGGCCTGATGCAGCAAAAACCACCCTGCGTCACGATGGTACTCAACATGGTTCTTGGCCAAACTGGGATAATGTCCGTCAAATTGAAGCCGGCATGAATAAAGACCAAATCTATGAACTGATTGGACGTCCTCACTTCCAAGAAGGTCTTTATGGCGTGCGCGAGTGGGACTACTTGTTCAACTACCGTGAGAATGGCGAACACAAAACTTGCCAATTCAAAATTCTGTTTGATAAAGACAAAAATGCCCAATCATTCTATTGGATGCCTGAAGGCTGCGGTCCGAAAAAAGCAGAACCTCAAGTTGTTCGTGAAGTCATTATTCGCGAAGTTGCACCTGCTCCCGCACAAACTCGTATTCGCCAATAAATTATCGACTAATGAACTGAGTCCCTATTTTTAATTTACTGAAATAGTCGCTCATATCAAATCAAAGCCGGATCATGTACTCAAACATGATTCGGCTTTTCGCATTTTTAGTTTTCAGACGACCTACATGTGGTCTATCCCCACCATACTGTCTCTTAAATACCACCAAATTATCCCGCTAGAAACAGCATCCAAAGCAATCACTCTAAGAGAGTCTCATACAAAGTTCCGCCGAGAAGTGTTGCAACTGTATTGTTTGCCTTATAATAGCGACTCCCTAAAAATTTCCAAACTACCCTCCCTATAATATTCTGCATAAATAAGGGATTGCACATACCATCGGAATATCATATTATTCCTTAACAATAAATAAAAACACTTAAAATAAAATTTCCTTTTAATACAGTTAAATACGAAATATCAAGTAACCAATGGGGATCTCCTTTTTGTAAGATATTTCATCAGCATGATACCTAAAAATATTTACTGTATAAAAGGTTATACAAGAAATGGATAATTGAATAATGAGTATCGGACTATTACGCGTACTGCTTCAAAGCCAGACCATTACAAATGCACAAGCTGAACATTACGGCAATGCCTTGAAATCAGGGAAAGAAATCTTACCCATGCTTTTTGCGGACGGCATCATCTCTCCTAGAAGTTTAGGAGAATTAGTTGCACGTGTATTCAGCTACCCCTTATTGGATTTGCATCATTATCCTCGCAGCAATGTCATAACTGATGTTTTAAGCGAAGAACAGATGGTTCAAAATCGATGCATACCCATATTTCGTCGCGGCCGTAAAGTTTATCTGGCCGTATCAGACCCGACACAAATCCAAAACTTCCAAAAAATCACTTTTTCTTCAGGTGTGACGATAGATTTGGTTGTCGTACCTGACGATCAGTTAAGCTCCCTTTTAGAATGGTTAGGACAACGTTCTACCACCATCTTAAAAGAAATTAGTGAAGAACAAGAAGCTGCCCAGCCCTCTCAGGCGCTTTATATTGACAACGAAGAGGCTGAAGATGGGCCTATTCCACGCTTTATTCACAAAACTTTATCAGATGCACTAAATGCAGGCGCATCCGATATACATTTCGAATTTTATGAACAAATGGCTCGTGTCCGTTTTCGTGTAGATGGACAGCTAAGGGAAGTGGTTCAACCCCCTGTTGCTGTACGCGGACAGCTGGCTTCACGCATCAAAGTAATGGCGCGTTTGGACATTTCGGAAAAACGCGTACCGCAAGATGGTCGTATTCAGATTGCTTTCCATAAACACGGTCGCCCCATTGATTTTCGTGTAAGTACGTTACCTACGCTTTTTGGCGAAAAAGTGGTAATGCGTATTCTGAATTCTGATGCAGCAACTTTAAATATTGACCAACTGGGATTTGAACCCTTCCAAAAAGAAATGCTGCTTGAGGCCATTCATCGACCTTATGGCATGGTATTGGTAACAGGTCCGACAGGCTCCGGTAAAACCGTATCACTTTATACTTGCTTGAATATTTTAAATACAGAAGACGTCAATATTTCCACTGCAGAAGACCCGGCCGAGATTAATTTACCCGGCATCAACCAAGTCAACGTCAATGACAAACAAGGTTTGACTTTTGCTGCGGCGTTGAAGTCTTTCTTGCGACAAGATCCTGACATTATCATGGTAGGTGAGATTCGGGATTTGGAAACCGCGGATATTGCCATCAAAGCGGCACAAACCGGACATATGGTGTTTTCAACGTTGCATACCAATAACGCGCCTGCGACCCTATCCCGTATGTTGAACATGGGGGTTGCCCCATTCAACATTGCCAGTTCCGTCAGCTTAATTATGGCGCAACGACTATTGCGTCGTCTGTGTTCGAGCTGTAAGCGTGAGGTTGAACGTCCTCCAGTTCCCGCATTAAAAAAAGCAGGATTTACAGATGAAGATTTAGCAAAGGATTGGAAACTCTACCGTCCTGTCGGCTGCGATAGTTGCCGTGGTAAAGGCTTCAAAGGCCGTGTCGGTGTCTACGAAGTAATGCCGATTACCGAGGAAATGCAACGTGTCATTATGAATAATGGTACGGAAGTTGATATTATGAACATGGCCTATAAAGAAGGCATGGTCGATTTACGCCGTGCAGGCTTATTAAAAGTTATGCAAGGTTTGACTTCATTAGAAGAAGTGATTGCTCACACTAACGATTAAACCATTGAATCGAAGAAATACGGGGACTTTTGTTTTCTTCATTCTTAAACATTAAACCAAGGGGTAACAAAATGGCTCAAGCAGAGCAAAAAAGAGGCTTATTCGCTCAAAAAAATAAAGGCAAACGTTTTACGTTTGAAGGTAAAAATACCAATACGGATCAATTAGTCCGAGGCGAAGTAGTCGCCAAAGACGAAGAAGAAGCGCGTAAAAAGCTCCAACGTCGCGGGATACGCCCTTTACGTATCAGTAAAGTAAAGGCAACTAAAAAGCGTCGTATTACTCAGGAAGACATCACTGTCTTTACCCGTCAACTTGCTACCATGATGAAAGCAGGTCTGCCTTTAATGCAGGCTTTTGAAATTGTCGCACGCGGACACTCCAACCCATCCATGACTGAAATGTTGATGCAAGTCCGTGCAGATGTGGAACAAGGTAGTGCATTAGGTAAATCATTTGCCAAATATCCAAAATATTTCGACCGTTTTTATTGCAATCTGATTGCGGCCGGCGAAGCTGGCGGTGTTTTGGAAAGCCTGTTGGATAAACTTGCTGTATATAAAGAGAAAACGCAAGCCATTAAGAAAAAAGTGAAAACCGCACTGACTTACCCAATTTCTATTGTTGTTGTTGCAATAGCATTAATCTTTGTAATGATGCGTTGGGTATTACCTGAATTTGGTAAAGTTTATGCTGGAATGGGTGCTGAATTGCCTGGTTTAACCCAAGTTGTTATGGATATTTCCAAAATATTCGTGGAATATGGGTGGCTGATGATTGTTATGGTTATTGCCATTTGTTTTGGTGTTTATAAACTACATGAAAAATCACCAAATTTCCAGAAACGTATAGATGCAATGGTTTTACGTTTACCAATTTTTGGTCAAATTGTCCGTAAAGCAACTATTGCTCGGTGGGCTCGTACCACTTCCACCTTGTTTGCCGCAGGCGTACCTTTGGTAGAAGTTTTAGATTCAGTAGCAGGAGCAGCCGGTAATATCCTTTATGAGGAGGCAACACAGGACATTCGTGCGAAAGTTACTCAAGGTCTTTCTTTGACTTCGAGTATGCAAAGTACGGATATGTTCCCCAATATGGTTATTCAAATGGCTGCTATTGGTGAAGAATCCGGTTCCCTTGATGATATGTTGAATAAGGCTGCTGAATTTTACGAAGATGAAGTTGATAACTCTGTAGCACAATTATCCTCACTGATGGAGCCCATCATTATGGTAGTTTTAGGCTCCATCATCGGAACATTGTTAGTAGCAATGTATCTGCCGCTATTTAACCTCGGTAACGTAGTAGGTTAATATGTTGGAATCTTTGGATACATTAGCGCCATTTGCTATTCCATTATCTGTCATTGTTGGTTTGTTGATCGGAAGTTTCCTTAATGTTGTCATTTACCGCGTTCCTGTCATGATGGAACGCGGCTGGACTCAGTTTGCGAAAGAGCATTTGCAGCTTGAATTAACGGAAGAAGAGCAGCAACCATTCAATTTGATGAAACCGGATTCCCGCTGCCCTAAGTGTCATGCTCCGGTAAAGGCTTGGCAAAATATTCCGATTGTCAGTTATCTGATGCTTGGCGGTAAATGTGGTTCGTGTAAAACACCTATCAGCATCCGTTATCCCTTAATCGAATTATTGACCGGCATACTGTTTGGTGTTGTGGCGTGGCAATATGGCTGGACGATGGCTGCATTTGGCAGTTTGATATTGACTGCAATATTGATTGCATTAACCTTTATCGATGCGGATACTCAATATTTACCCGACAGCCTGACTCTGCCGTTGATATGGTTAGGCTTGATGTTTAATTTGAACGGCACATTCGTGCCGTTGAAATCCGCCGTTTTAGGCGCGGTTTTCGGCTATATGAGCTTATGGCTGTTGTGTTTTATCTATAAGCTTTTGACTGGAAAAATCGGTATGGGTAACGGCGATTTTAAATTGCTGGCTGCACTAGGTGCATGGCTTGGTGTCGGCATTTTACCTGTATTGGTCTTTATGGCAGCGTTAATTGGTCTGATTGGTGCGATTATCGGACGGGTTGCCAAAGGACAATATTTTGCTTTCGGTCCGAGTTTGGCTATTGCTGGCTGGATTATTTTGGTAGCTAATGAGCCGGTACATCGTGCAGTCACTTGGTGGCTGACCAAATCAGGGTTTTAATATGACTTTATGGATAGGTTTGACGGGTGGTATCGGCAGCGGGAAATCTCAAGCAGCAAAAATATTTTCTGATTTGGGTGTCCCGCACATTGATGCCGACGCCCTGAGTCGAAACCTGACGGCGGATAACGGTATAGCATTACCGGCTATCCGCCGTCTTTTTGGCGACAAGGTTTTTCATACCCAAAACAGTCTGAACCGTGCTGCTTTGAGGGATCTTGTTTTCAGACGACCTCAAGCCAAAAAAGAATTGGAAGAGGTGTTGCTGCCTTTGATTTTAAATGAAATCAAATCTGCAAAAACCCGCTATCCTAACGCAGCATACGGCATCATCGATGTACCTTTGCTGATTGAAAATCCGGAATTTTTAGCGGCTGTCGATAGAGTATTGGTTATCGACGTTTCTGAAGCAACCCAAATTCTTCGCGTTCAGCAAAGAAGCGGTTTGAATACAGAAGAGATCAAGCGCATTATGAACACTCAGGCCAGCCGCAAAACGCGGCTGCTCTATGCAGATGATGTCTTAGAAAATGAAGGGACTTTATCTGAATTGACCCAAAAAATTCAGGGACTGCATAGGTTTTATCTGGGATATTCCGGCAACTCGAAATTTGGTACATCATTGCCCTAACGTGAAATATTTCAATCAACAGACAAAGCATAAATGATTTGTAAGGAACAAATAATGACTGAAGTAACGACTGTAAAATGTCCGACCTGTCAAAAGCCGGTGATATGGAATGAAGAGAGCAAATACCGGCCTTTTTGCAGTCAACGCTGCCGATTGATTGACTTAGGTGAATGGGCGCAAGAGAAATATACGGTTGCAACAGAAGAAGATGATAGTTTATCGGACTTATTAAAATTATAAACGATAGAACATAACTATCTAATAGAACCTGGTTTAACAAACAAAAAATAAAGCCATTTACCCCTCCCCCTCCTTCTCAATGAGATGGAAAACACAAAAAGGTCGTCTGAAAACACCATTCCGTTTTTTACGGAAGCAGCATTTTCAGACGACCTTTTGTTCTTAACGCTTATTTCAGAAGAAACCGCTTCTATTGCGCTTACTTCACAATCTCGACCGGACCGTGATCGTCGCAGTGGTCGCCGTGTTGGTGGTGCAGGCGGCCGTTGACGATGTAGTCGGTGTGATCGCCGTGCGGTACGGCTTCATGGCCGCAGCCTTCGCCGTGAACATGACCTTTGCAGGTATCGACAGGATGGCAGCCGTCAGGATTGGTTTCATTGACGCTTAAGCTGTGTTCGTCGTAATGACCGTTGTGTTCGTGGTGCAGATGACCGTCGTGCAGATAGTCGGTGTGGTCGCCGTGTTTGATGGCGGTATGGCCGCAACCGGCGCCATGGGTATGGTCGTGATGATCGTGGATTTTGCAAGTCATTTTGATTCCTCGTTATCGATGGTTAATTCAAACCCTTTAGGTTACGGTCTCTATGTTATCCTTTTTTGGCAGTCCGGTAAACAATTTCTTCTTTATTAACATAGTGTTACGGTATATCATTATAGGCTTTAAAGGTCGTCTGAACGCGCCATTTCGATGTTATGACTCTTGCGGATGTTTCAGACGACCTCCCCATTCGTTATCATTTATAATGTCATTTCTTAGGCGGCTTGGCAGTCCGTGCCGATAATGCGTATAGGTCGTCTGAAAACAATATCAAGATAAATATAGGATTTTTACACTATGTGGGACACAGTACGGCAATGGCTGCATACTCTGCCGGTACGCGAGGAAGTGGTGGAATCGGTGCTGATGGTCATGGCGCTGCTGGTTTTGCGGGGCGTTTTGCTGAACCTGTATCTGCGCCGCCACCCGCATTACAGCATCGAGGAAAAACGCCGCTCCTTGGTACTCAGCCGCAATCTGACGCTGATTTTAACGATTTTCGGGCTGGCGGTAATTTGGGCGACTCAAATCCAGACGCTGGCGCTGTCGATGTTTGCCGTAGCGGCGGCGATTGTGGTGGCGACGAAGGAACTGATTATGTGTTTGTCGGGCAGCATCTTGCGCTCGGTAACGAAACAATATTCGGTCGGCGACTATATCGAGGTCAACGGCCTGCGCGGGCGTGTGGTCGATATTAATCTTTTGAACACGTTGATGATGCAGATCGGCCCGAACCCGCTGGTTGGGCAGCTTTCGGGTAAAACGCTTTCGTTTCCCAACAGCCTGCTTTTGAACCATTCCGTCCGCCGCGACAATATCTTGGGCGATTATGTGATTCATACGGTGGAAATTCCCGTGCCGATTCATTTGGATTCGGATGTGATTGTAGGTCGTCTGAAAGCCGTATTGGAGCCTTTGTGCCAACCTTATGTACCCGCCATCCAGCGGCATTTGGAAAACGTGCAGGCGGAGAAACTGTTCATTACCCCTGCCGCCCAGCCGCGCGTAACCCGCGTGCCGCATGACGACAAGGTGTACCTTATCATCGTGCGCTATGCCTCGCCCGTGGCGAAGCGTTTAGAAATCCAGCAGGCGGTGCTGGATGAGTTTTTGCGCGTACAATACCGCCTGCTAAACCCTCAAGCTTAACCCCATAATCTATTAACAATCAGGAAAATACTATGTTGCCCGAATCCGCCCTTACGCAAATGTACCCCGTCATCATGACCCCCAGCCACGACGGGAAATATTTCCACAATTACGTCCTTTCGCTACTCAACATCGTCAACACCAGCGCGCAAAACGGCTGGCCGCTGCAAGTGATGATGCAGCGCGGCGAGAGCCTGATTACCCGCGCGCGCAATAATTGCGTGGCGACCTTCTTGGAAAACAAAGAATGGACGCACCTCTTCTGGATAGACTCCGACATCGGTTTTTCCGCCGAAGCGTTCTACCGCCTGCTTTTGGCGGATAAAGACGTGGTAGCGGGCATTTATCCGTTGAAACGGGAAAACTGGCCGGACGAAGGCGTTCCCGCCGGCACGACCCAAGCGGATTTCGAGCGGATGTACACCGCCTACACCGTCAACACAGGCGATAAAAACGAAAACGGCGAAATCGTCCTGCGCGTCGATGAAGAAGGTTTTATGAAAGTCGATGACGCGCCGACCGGATTCATGGTCATCAAACGCAGCGTGTTCGAAAAAATGATGGCCGCCTACCCCGAGCTGAACTACATCTCTGACAGTGACTACAAGCGCGAAGACAAAGGGCTGCACTACCGCTTCTTCGACTGCATGGTCGATCCCGAAAGCAAACGCTACCTTTCCGAAGACTACACGTTCTGCCGCCTGTGGCAGCAAATCGGCGGCGAAGTTTATGTCGACGTCCAATCCAACCTGACCCACCAAGGCGCGAAAATCTACCGCGGCGCGTTTGCCGATTCACTGCAAACCAATATCGCACAAGCCGTGTTCGCCCCCGCCGGCACACCGATGAGCCTCGACCTCGCCGCCCCGCTCAAATCCAACCCGCGCGGCGCAGAATAGCGTAAAAACAGGGAAAGACGCTTTAAGCCTGACGCGATGGCACTATATCTCCCCTATCGTTTGCCCCGTCGTTTTCAGACGACCTCGAATCCAAACAGATCGTCTGAAAACACAATCGGTTCGCCCGAACGGCAAACCTAAAACCCTAGACACACATTATCCCCATTTTCCCATTGACTCAGGCGGCAGCCATTTTTCAGACGACCTCCGTCCGAACCCGCCACCCACACAAAGGAATCCCATCCATGACCGACAACGTACTGCTCCATTTGGGCGAAGAACCCCGTTTCGACGCCATCCAAACCGCCGACATCAAACCCGCCCTGCAAACCGCCATCGCCGAAGCGCGCGCGCAGATTGCCGAAGTCAAAGCCCAAACGCACACCGACTGGGCAAACACCGTCGAGCGTCTGACCGACATTACCGAACGCGTCGGCAGGATTTGGGGCGTCGTGTCGCACCTCAACTCTGTGGTCGACACACCCGAACTGCGCGCCGTCTATAACGAACTGATGCCCGAAATCACCATCTTCTTCACCGAAATCGGACAAGACATCGAGCTGTACAACCGCTTCAAAACCATCAAAAATTCCCCCGAATTCGCCACCCTCTCCCCCGCACAGCAAACCAAGCTCAACCACGACCTGCGCGATTTCGTCCTCAGCGGCGCGGAATTGCCGCCCGAACAGCAGGCAGAACTGGCGAAACTGCAAACCGAAGGCGCGCAACTCTCCGCCAAATTCTCGCAAAACGTCTTAGACGCAACCGACGCCTTCGCCCTCTACTTCGACGACGCCGCACCGCTTGCCGGCATTCCCGAAGACTCGCTCGCCATGTTTGCCGCCGCCGCGCAAAGCGAAGGCAAAACAGGCTACAAAATCGGTTTGCAGATTCCGCACTACCTCGCCGTCATCCAATACGCCGACAACCGCGAACTGCGCGAACAAATCTACCGCGCCTACGTTACCCGCGCCAGCGAACTTTCAGACGACGGCAAATTCGACAACACCGCCAACATCGACCGCACCCTCGAAAACGCCCTGCAAACCGCCAAATTGCTCGGCTTCAAAAACTACGCCGAGCTATCATTGGCAACCAAAATGGCGGACACGCCCGAACAAGTCCTCACCTTCCTGCACGACCTCGCCCGCCGCGCCAAACCCTACGCCGAAAAAGACCTCGCCGAAGTCAAAGCCTTCGCCCGCGAACGCCTGAACCTCGCCGACCCGCAGCCGTGGGACTTGAGCTACGCCAGCGAAAAACTGCGCGAAGCCAAATACGCATTCAGCGAAACCGAAGTCAAAAAATACTTCCCCGTCAGTAAAGTTCTGGCAGGACTGTTCGCCCAAATCAAAAAACTCTACGGCATCGGATTTACCGAAAAAACCGTTCCCGTCTGGCACAAAGACGTGCGCTACTTCGAGCTAGAACAAGACGGCAAAACCATAGGCGGCATCTATATGGACCTCTACGCCCGCGAAGGCAAACGCGGCGGCGCGTGGATGAACGACTACAAAGGCCGCCGCCGCTTCGCCGACGGCACGCTGCAACTGCCCACCGCCTACCTCGTCTGCAACTTCACCCCGCCCGTCGGCGGCAAAGAAGCCCGCTTGAGCCATGACGAAATCCTCACCCTCTTCCACGAAACCGGCCACGGCCTGCACCACCTGCTCACCCAAGTGGACGAACTGGGCGTATCTGGCATCAACGGCGTCGAATGGGACGCAGTCGAGCTGCCCAGCCAGTTTATGGAAAACTTCGTCTGGGAATACGACGTCTTGGCACAAATGTCCGCCCACGAAGAAACCGGCGAGCCCCTGCCGAAAGAACTCTTCGACAAAATGCTCGCCGCCAAAAACTTCCAACGCGGCATGTTCCTCGTCCGCCAGATGGAGTTCGCCCTCTTCGACATGACCATTTACAGCGAAGACGACGAAGGCCGTCTGAAAAACTGGCCGCAGGTTTTAGACAGCGTGCGCAAAGAAGTCGCCGTCATCCAACCGCCCGAATACAACCGCTTCGCCAACAGCTTCGGCCACATCTTCGCCGGCGGCTACTCCGCAGGCTATTACAGCTACGCATGGGCCGAAGTCCTCAGCGCCGACGCCTACGCCGCCTTTGAAGAAAGCGATGACGTCGCCGCCACAGGCAAACGCTTCTGGCAGGAAATCCTCGCCGTCGGCGGCTCCCGCAGCGCGGCGGAGTCCTTCAAAGCCTTCCGCGGACGCGAACCGAGCATAGACGCACTGCTGCGCCACAGCGGCTTCGACAACGCGGCTTGATAGTAAGGTTTAGGTAATGAAAAGGTCGTCTGAAAAGTTTTCAGACGACCTTTTGCCGCAAATTTATACCTTATAAAATCATTCCCAAAACTAATACATACCGTCGCTGTCAATATAAAAAGCAAACACAAGGATGCCGATATGAAAAAGTTTTGGGAAAATTACAAAAGGAATTTACGATTACTGGGTAAGTTTGGCAGGCGGCACTGGAAAGTATTCTGTATCAGCTGCTTTGCATCCAGCTTCATCGTTACCGCCGTAAATTTTGTCTTGAGCTTCTATGTTATTGATCCTAAATATTTCCTTGGTGATGACCATTTCCTTCCCGACAGTATCAAAGCCATCCTTGTGGTCATTTTGATGCATTTCATGTTCTCGAAATACATAATCTATAAAAATAAAAAGAAAAACACCTCCAAAGATTAAATATAGTGGATTAAATTTAAACCAGGACAAGGCGACGAAGCCGCAGACAGTA
>JVVZ01000380.1:0-844 GCA_001062585.1 Neisseria meningitidis | reverse complement strand
AGAACGTGTTCATTGTCTCAGCCTCTGCTGTAAACTATCGGCATGAACAGAAAAACCTACCCAAGCGATATCAGTCGCGAGCAATTTGCGCCTCTCCTTCCCCTGCTGGAAAGTGCCCGTAAACGCACAGCGCCACGCCAGGTGGACTTGTACGATGTCTTTTGTGCCATTCTCTACCTGCAACGCACTGGCTGCTCCTGGCGCGCTTTGCCGGGCGACTTCCCCAAATGGCGCACCGTGCATTCCTACTTCCAGAGATGGACCGAACCACGCGAGAGTGGCATCAGCATCCTTGAGGAAGCATTAAAAAAATCAGGTAGTTGCGGAGCGCCGCAAGCAGGGGCGCCATGAAGCAACTACTTTCCTGATTATTGATGCGCAGAGTGTGAAGAACACGGATACCGCCATGGAAAAAGGCTACGATGCGGGCAAGAAGGTTAGCGGTATCAAGCGACATATAGCGGTTGACACGCAAGGTTTGCCGCATGCCATTGCGGTAACGACGGCGGATGTTACGGATAGAAAAGGCTGCCTGGTGGCATTGGAACGTGGGCGGGATAATCTTGGTGCGATACAAAAAATCCTTGCTGACGGTGGTTACACGGGTAAGGCATTTGCTTCGTCGGTACAGGAGTTGATTGGTGCGGAGGTAGAGATTGCCAAACGAAACGAATTGCACCGTTTTGCAGTATTGCCGAAGCGATGGGTAGTAGAGCGCAGCTTTTCCTGGTTGGAAAAGAACAGGCGGCTTTGGAAAAACTGCGAGCGTAAGTTGAGTACCAGTCTGCAAATGGTAGCTTTGGCTTTCTTGGGAGTCCTGCTACGAAGACTATGAACACGCTCT
>JVVZ01000379.1:0-11668 GCA_001062585.1 Neisseria meningitidis | reverse complement strand
GGTGGCGGCGGGCGGTTTGTTGCTATGATACGGGTGTTTCGATATACAAGGTCGTATCATTGAGCGCATGGGCTATAAAGGCAGAGTAACCCCGCACGGTTTCCGCTCGCTTGCCAGCAGCGTTTTGAATGAACAAGGCTTCAACCCTGACGCGATAGAACGGCAGCTTGCCCACATTGAAAACAACAAAATCTGCGCCGCCTATAACCGCGCCGATTATCTGACCGAGCGCAAAGAGTTTATGCAATGGTATAGCGATTTTTTGCGGGAACGGCATAACCAAGCATTGCAAATGATTCAAGATGGCAAGACTGATTAGCAGTCGTTTGAAACAAGGTAATGAAAATGAATGCAACAATTAGCAATGAAGATTTATTGAAAGAAAGAATAGATTTTTTAGAATCGGAGAACCGGTCTTTAAAGGCTGAAATAGAAGAGCTAAAAGAAATTTTAGCTATTGAGATGGAACGGAGTTATATTCGAACTGAATTGAAAACAAATCGCTTGCTTAAACAAAATAAGCTAGAACGTCGAAAAAATAGGAGGACGGATAGAAAACTAGAAGATGCTGAACAAAAGTTAAAGCAGGCTTATAGTCTAGCAAAAAAAGAGCTTGCTACCAAAGCAGGCAAAGCCAAACAAAGCCCCTATGAGAAAGCAGGAACGATAGCAGCAGTGAATGAGATTCTAGAAAAAAACCAAGAGATTCTGAAGAAAAAGGGCGGTAAAACTATATTGTACAAATTAATAAGAGATTTAATTGCTTCAGGAGCTATCGCCGCGCCTAGAGAACCAACAGAAAAAACCATACTTCAATGGATAACCAACTTTGAAAATAGGAAGTCAGCTAGCTGACTACAGGAAGTCATCAAGCTATTACAGGAAATGAGCAAGCTACTTCCTAGAAGCCGCCCACAGAGGCGGCTATATTTTTGCCTGTCATCTAATCCGACTAGAGAAAGGCAAAAGCATATGAACAACACAGTATTAAGAGCAGACGATACTGCCCGCGCATTAGGTGTTTCACGGGCGACTATTTGGAATTGGGTAAACCCTAAGAGCCGTCATTACCGCCCTGATTTTCCCCGCCCGTTCAAAATTTCCGCAAATGCGACAGGCTGGCTTGCAAGCGAGATTGACGACTATATCGGCAAACTGGCAGCCAAACGCGAAGAGCAGGCAAATTGATTTATCAGGCGCAAAACAAATGCCGCCTGAACGGACATTCAGACGGCGGAAAGGATTATTAAGCATGAGCGACTATTCTACCAACGGCAAGGCAAAAACGCCAAGTCAAAGAGAGCGCGTTTTATCCCGATTGAAACAGGGCAGCGTTACATCATGGGAGCTTTCCCAAATGGGCATATTGGGCTACAACACGCGCATCATGGAGCTTCGCAGGGCGGGGCATGACATCGTTACCGTGATGGAAGAAGTAACCAACCAATTTGGCGAAACCGTGAAACGCGGTCGGTTCGTATTAATCAATTAAATCAGGAGCTTTACTATGAATATCGAATATACAAAGACAACTTTTAAGACCCGCCAAAAGTTACTGAAAGAGGAAGAGGACAAATGCAGCGAACTGACCGCCCAAATTGAAGCGGCGGAAGCGGGTGTTACAGAAGCGCAGGCGGTTATCAATGAATTTGCGGGGCTACGAAACAGACGTAAAGGCATATTTGCCAATTTATTAAAAATGGGCAAACCCACAAACAGCGAAGAAGCCAAAGGGCTTGATTCAGAGATTGCCACCAAACGCGAAGAAGCAGACCGCGCCGCTGATATGCTGGAAGCGCAAAAAAGAACTGTTGGAAAGCCTTTTTGATGAACGCCGCCAGCATCTGAACCGCATTTCAGAGCTTCGCAATTTATTGTCCGTTTCCCGATATGAGCTGTTTATCGCCGATATAGAAGAAACCCACTTACCCGAATATTTGGAGGCTGCCCAAGCCTATGCCAAAGCCGCCGCGAAATTGGTGGGAATCGGTAAAGCCGCCGTTGAGATGAAAACGAAGCTACAAGAAAACGGTTTGCGGGCTGATTGCCCGTCCTATGGGCAATCCCTGCCAAATCGAATCATTGATTTACGTTTGCCTGGCTTCTTCAACATGATGGACGGCACAGGCGGAGAAGAAAACGCTATTTTCGACATCTTGGAAGACATGGAGAAAGAAAAAGAAGCGGCTTTGGACAATTTGAAATAGCAACACTCAAACAGCCGCCCAAAGGCTGAAAAATCGCTATTGGGCGGCGTTCTAAAAGGATTAAGGACATGACCCCGAAACAAGAACAGTTTGCCCGTCTGTATGTGGAAACGGGCAACGCGAGCGAAGCATATCGGCAAGCCTACAACGCTGACAACATGAAGCCCGAAACGGTAACGAATGAAGCCTATAAGCTGCTTCAAGACCCCGATATTTCCGCGATGGTGGACGGCTTAAAGGAAGAAGCGCGGCAACGACACGCGGTAACGGTGGACGACCTGTTGAGCGAATTGGAACAGGCGCGCGCGGCGGCACTGGCAGCCCCTACACCGCAAAGCAGCGCGGCGGTATCGGCAACGATGGGCAAGGCAAAAATGCTGGGCTTGCTGGTGGATAAGGCGGAAATCAAGGCAGAGGCGGAAATCAGCCAAGTGAAACAGGAAGAGCGCAAATGCCCGTTAAGTCAAGAGGAAATAAAGCAAGTCAGCAACGCTTTTTTTAATAAGTCATACAGTGAAATTACGCTTGCCGACATCATCGAAATCGTTGGAAACGACATAGCGCGCATTGAGTATGCAACCGTCTTGATTGTGTTGGATAAAATAATTTAACCCGTCCAATGCAAAAATCATTTGACAAATCGAGCCTTGAGAATCAGAATTTAGGTTCTCTCTTAAATTAACTAGCCCAAATCAGCAGGGTAAACGCTGATTTTTTATCGCTAAAATTCTTTTACGGGCGTTTGTAATGTTATTAAACGTTAGCATTTCAGACGACCTATCACGAGTTATGGCGGTGTGTGGTAGCGGCAACGCCCACGCCTGACTAGTTACAGGAGAGAGCACCGCCCCCTATTTCGGGCATTTCTCAAATCTCAATTTAACTAGGAGCATTTCAAATGCAATCTTCAAATTCTATCCAAATCCAAGACGTTCAATACCCATCAGAACAAGGCTTTTGCGCCGTCGTCCACGAACCGACCGCGTATTTAGCCGATATTGACATTCACTCATGCACCGCCCGCCGTTTGGGCATCTATCCATCACACGCCGCCGCCGTTGCCGCCTGTCAGTCGTTTATTGCTTTGCTTTCAGACGACCTAAAAGCATGGGCTGCTTACAGCGTAACGACAGCCGAACAAATCCACTAAATCCCTGAAAAACACCCGCCTTTATGCCGACCGTTTGGACGGCATAGGGCAAACTTCGCCCTAGTGTTTCTATAAGTATTTGATTTTTCGATACTTGATATTTTGGCGCGCTGGGGCATGGAGGACTTTAAACCATGAAACCGACTGACAAAAACGACCGTTTCCGCCGCTATTCCAACCGCGCTTTGCTGGTGTTTGGGGTGTTGTTGATGGCTTTGGCAATCCGAGCCTGTAACCAGCCTGCCCATGCAGAGACGGAGCAGGCAATACAGACAACGCCGACCATATGGGAGACCGACCCGATGGCGGGGGTAGTTTTAGAACCTGTAACAGGGGAGGCAGAACAATGAAACCGACCTATCAAGACATCAAAGCCGCCGCGCAATACCGCTGGCAGGAAATCCACGCCGCCATCGGCATAGACCAGCGATACTTGAAAAACAAACACCAGCCATGCCCCGCGTGTGGGGGTAAAGACCGTTTCAGATACGACGACAAGGACGGTAACGGCACATTCATTTGCAGCCATTACAACAACGGCGCGGGCGACGGTTTCGGCTTGGTAATGCATTACCTGAATTGCGGTGTTGACGAAGCATTGCACGCCGTAGCGGGCGTGTTGAACATGGGCGGGACAAACCCCTTACCCATACCGCCCACACGCCCACAGACGCAACCACGCCCCGAAAAAGACCAAATCGGCAAACTTGCCGCATTGTGGGACGGGGCAGAACCGATAACCGCCGATTCCCCCGCCGTGCAGTATTTGAAATCACGCGGCTTGGACATGGCGCAATTACCTGAAAACGTCCGTTTTTTGAGAGAGGCGGATTATTGGACGACGGGGGAAGACAAGCCGCTTTTTATCGGTCGTTTCCCCTGTATGGTTTGCGCCATACGCGATACGGACGGAGAGCTTCAAGGCTTGCACATGACCTATTTTCAGACGACCTATGACAAGCCATGTGGAGAGGACGGGCTACACGCCCCGCATTATCAGAAGCTGGCAATCAAACACCCCGAAACGGGCGAAGCCCTGCCCGCCAAGAAAATGCAGAGCCGCAAACAGGGCAGCATTTCAGGCATGGCGGTTCACTTGTTCCCCGTCCCTGAAAACGGACGGCTGGTTATCGCAGAGGGCATAGAAACCGCCCTTGCTGCCCGCGAACTGTTCCATACCCGCGATTGGGGCTTATCTGCCACCTTGAGCGCAAACAGCTTGGCGAAATACTGGCTTTCAGACGACCTCAAGGAAATTGTGATTATTGCCGATAACGACACGCCGCGCCCAGTAGGTTTCAAAGCCGCGCATGATTTGGCAGTCCGAGCCATCAAGCAGGGCATCAAGGCGCGCATTTGGCAGAGCGATACGGCAGGCTATGACGCATTGGACGAACTGAAAGAAGCCAAAAGGTCGTCTGAAACTCAATCAGACAACCTGAAACACACCATCGGAGGAAAAGCAGCATGAAAAATACCGAAACAGCGAAGCAGGAAAGCAACAAAGGCTACAACATCAACGACATCGAACCATACCGCCCGCGCCCCCGCTTCGATACCGACCATCGGGGCGTATGGTGGATAAACGTCAGGACAGGCAAAGACGGAGAAGCCGTTGAAGCAGAGCCGCTATTGCTTTCCGACCCTATCGACATCATCGGCACGGGGCAGGACAACGACGGCGCGTATTACCGCGTTATCCGCTGGCAGGACAAAATCACACGCCAAACCAAGACCGCCGCCATCCCACAAGCGGAAATCGGCACGGTTCAGGGCTGGCAGCGTTTGCAGAGTTACGGCTTAACCGTCATGAGCGGGCGGGCAAAAAGGGAGCGGCTGGCTGACTATTTGCAGACACAGGGCGGCCGTACCGCCTTTACCATTACCGACCGCGCGGGCTGGCACGGCGATACCTACATCATGCCCAGCGGCGAAACCATCACGGCAGACGGCGAAACCCCCGCCGTCATCTACAACGGCGACACCAGCCAAGCGGCGGCATACCGACCAAACGGAGAGCTTACCGACTGGCAGCAAAATATCGCCCGATACGCAGCGGGAAACAGCCGCCTATGCCTTGCATTGGGCGCGTCCTTTGCCGCCCCCTTGCTGTCCCTGTTGAGCGAAGAATCAGGCGGTTTCCATCTGACAGGCGATTCATCCGACGGCAAGACCACCGCCGCCAAAGCAGCCTTGAGCGTATGGGGCAGACCATCGGGCAGTCTGTTGTCTTGGAGCGGCACGAAAATAGGCTTTTCCAACACAGTCGCCGCCCGCAATGACGGCTTGTTGGTGTTGGACGAAATCGGGCAGGCAAGCCCCCACGTCATCGGCGACACCGTTTACAGCGTCATGAACGGCATCAACAAAGTACAGGGCGCAAAACAGGGCGGCAACCGCGCCTTGAGCCGCTGGAAAGTGATGATGTTCTCGACAGGCGAAAAGACCCCCGATTCCATCCTGAAACACCACAAAGGCGATTGGAACGCAGGACAAGCCGCCCGTCTGCCCAGTATCAGAGCCGCCGCCCGATACGGTATTTACGACACCTTGCACGGCTTCGAAAGCGGCGCATTATTGAGCGAACATATCGCCCAATCAGCCGAGCAATATCACGGGGCGGCGGGCAGGGCGTTCATCCGACTGCTTTCAGACGACCTAGAGCAAGCTAAACGACAGGCAAACGAGCGCATGACCGCATTTATGGAAACCATCCCCGAATTGTCAGGACAGGCGCGAAGAGTGGCGAAACGCTTTGCCCTTGCCGCCGCCGCATTGGAGCTTGCCGCCCCCGTTACAGGCTTAGCCGCAGGCGTAGGCATGGCAGGCGTGAAACAATGCTTTGATGAATGGCTGGAAAGCAACGGGGCGGGGAAACACGAAGACCGTCGAATCATCGAGCAGGCAGCCGCATTTATGGACGTTTACGCCCTGTCCATGCGCTTTTCAGATTGGAACAGCCAAACCGTGAACCAAAATCACGCAGGCTATCGAAAACAGGAAGGGCATATCACTGAATATTGGTTAGTTCCTGTTGTATTTGAAGAAGAAATCTGCCAAAACTTCGACAAGCTGAAAGTTTGCGAAGTGTTACACACCGAGCAATGGCTGAAAAAACCAAACAACGGCAGATGGCAACACCAGCGCAAATACAACGGCGCATCAGCACGATTCTATGTTTTGATGGGGGAAGCCCCGCCCGATATTGACGAATGACCGAGAAACAGCCCGCCATGACCGATACAGGCGGGCTTTTTTACGCCCATTACTTCAGACAATCCATCCCATCCGCCATAAAACCGACGGCAAGCCCCTAATTTTCGAGAATTAGAGCTATTCAACCCCTATCCAATACCTACCCATACCCAAACAGAAAAACGCGCTTACAGCGCAATTACGCCCTATTTCCGCCATGACCGACGGGGATAAATAATTTCCAGACCAATACGCGCGGACAGATAAAACCCTATGCGCGAGACAAATATAGTGGTTACTGTGGTTACCACAAAACTTAACATTTATAACTATATGAATATCAATATAAAAACAAAGAAAAAACGGTAACCACCTACATTAATTTAACAGGTTACCGAGTGGTTACCAGTGGTTACCCTTTTATTTTCATGCGCTTATGCTTCAAATCAAACAGCAGTAACCAGCGGTAACCATGTGAAGATGTGTAAGTGGTTACCATGAAAGCCCCGACTTATAAGACTTTGACGGCTTGGTAACACGGGTAACCACGGTAACCACTACTTTTTTATCTATATACGCTTTTTTGTGTGGACGCATGACCGACAGAGCCGATACAACCTAAAACCGCCCGAAAGGCAACATCGGACGGCTGGAAGAATAGGGCAAACACCAGCCCACGAGACGGCGCGTGATTGTTGGTGTTACAATCCGACCATATTTCACAGCTTGGCAGAAATGCCACAAACCGCCCCTGAAAAAATTTGACTTTGACAAATTTACGGTATTTTTTACGGTATTTTGGAATCTATTAAAAATTTAATTAAATAAAAACAATATATTATCTATTTAATTCGAGTCTCTCCGTCGCACCATTATAATCATATGAAACATATACTTACGACATGCTGGGACAGTTATGGGATACAAAAAAGCCGTCATTTTAGACGGCTTTTTTATTTTTTATGGTTGGTGGTGTTTGGGGATTTAGGCTTCGATCAGGGCAGTTGGTCGTCTGAAAAGTCTGAGGTGGAAGTTGTTTGCCTTCTTCTCAATTCTTTATCCAAATCATCCTGATAGGTTTGCATTGCTGTGTCTAAATCCATCAATGCGTAAGCTATGAGGCGGATGATTGGGTTTTTGTAGCGGATATTTTCGGTAGCGGTAAAGAGGGTGCGGTTGGCGGATATGGCTTCTAATTCGGCTGTCCATGTGCCATGAAACAGTTGGTGTTCCATTTTAAAGGCGTAATAATCTGGTTCGCGTTTTTCTACGGTGATAAATCGGATGGTTATTTTGCCTGTTGTTTCGAGCCAAATTTCTTTGTCTTTTTCTTGGCTGACAATTTGTAAATTGTCCAAAGAAGAGCGGTATTGCCAATGTTGATTGTCGGTAATGGTTTGGTAGACACGGTCTATCGGTGCATCGAATATGGTTGTTTTGCTGAGTCGGCGTGTTTGAGGTAGCATTAAGCCGATGAGATGGAGCAGGACAAGCAAGCTGATGGGAAGTAAAACCGAATAAATCAGTATCTTCATTTCTACGCCTATTTGATGGGAAAGGTCGTCTGAAAATGGTTTTAGCAAAATTTGCTATGTCCATTTTCAGACGACCTTTTTTTGTTTTACCGCATTAGCATCGGCATCCTGAGCCGTTTAATTAATTTCAGGCTGCGGGACTTTGTGTTGGACGGCGTAAACGGCGGCTTGGACGCGGCTGCTGAGGTTGAGTTTGCGCAGCAGGTTTTGGACGTGGACTTTGACGGTGGATTCTGCCAAGTCTAGATGGCGGGCGATGACTTTGTTGCTGTGTCCGGCGGCGAGGTAGCCGAGGATTTCGAGTTCGCGCGGGGTGAGGGTGGCGAGTGCTTGGTCGGTGCGCGGTGCGGACGGGGAAATCAGGGATTGGACGAGGCGCGTGGTCATTTCGGGGGAGAAGACGTTGTCGCCGTCGACGGCTTTGCGGATGCTGTCGAGCAGGAAGTCGGCGTTGATGTTTTTCAGCAAAAAGCCGCGTGCGCCGATGCGCATACATTCGGTCAGGTCGTCGCTGTCTTCGGAAACGGTCAACATGATGACGGTTTGGTTCGGGTTGACGCCCAAGATTTGTGCCAGTGCTTCGCGTCCGTTCATGACGGGCATGTCAAGGTCGAGTAAGACGACATCGGGTTTGAGCTGTTCCGCCATTTTGACGCCGGACAAGCCGTCGGCAGCTTCGCCGATGACTTCAAAATCGCTTTGGCGTGAGAGTAGTGCTTTGATGCCGCTGCGGAAGAGTGTGTGGTCGTCGATGAGGATGATTTTAATAGTCATGGGTCGTTCTCTTGTGTTGCGGTAAGGTTAAGGTAACGGTTGTGCCTTGTTCGGGCTGGGATTGGATGTCTAGGTTGGCATTGATGCGGCGCGCGCGCTCTTGCATGATGCCGAGTCCGACATGTTCGCCGGAGAGTTTGTGCAGGTGTTGCGGGTTAAAGCCGATACCGTCGTCTTCGATGCTCAGGGTAAAGTTTTGTTGGTTGAGCATGCTGATTTTGACGTGTTGGGCCTTGGCGTGTTTGCGGATGTTGGACAGGCTTTCTTGCAGGATGAAGATGATTTGCAGCTGTTCGTCATCGTTTAATGTGCGGCCGTCGTCCTGCCATACTGTTTCGACATTGATTTTGGTTTGGCGTTTAAACCTGGACAGTAGGGTGGTTACTGCTTCCGGGAAGTCTTTGTTGCTGATTTTGGTCCGGAAGTTCAGCAGAAGTTCGCGCACGTCTTCGTAACATTCTTGTACGCCGTCTTTGATGAAGCGGATGTTTTCTTCGGCTTGATCTTTTTGGTCGGCGTGGAACGCGCTTTCGAGCATTTGAACTTGCAGATTGAGGAAGGTTAACGCTTGGGCAATGCTGTCGTGCAGACCTTGAGCAATCAGATTGCGCTCTTGGAGTACGGCAAGCAGGCGCCGTTCTTGTTCGAGACGGCTGCTGGCGATGGATACACCTAATTGACCGCATAATGTGCGCAGGAGTTCGTTGTCGTTGTCGTTGAGTGTGGGGTCGTCTGAAAAATATAGGGTCAGGATGCCGAGTTCTTCTTCTTGATAGGTGATGGGAAAAACGGCGCTGTGTTTGAATTCGGATGCTTTTTCGTCCGGTTGGGTTTGTTCGGTGTCCGAATCGTCGCCTTCTGCTTCGGACAAACCGATGGAGGCGACTAGGTTTGTGTTTTTGCGGTCGTTGTCTAAAAGGCGGATGCTGCCTGCGCTTGCGGAAACAGCTGGCAGGGTTCGCGCGAGGAATTCTTCTGCTGCTTCGCGCGGGGTAAGGGTTTGGTGCAGGTCGCGCGTGGTTTGGTAGAGCAGGGTTAGGTCACGGTTTTGACGGGCAAGGTCTTGGGTTTGTCTGGCGACTTGTCCTTCCAAATCGGTATAGAGGACTTTCAGACGACTGCTCATTTGGTTGAAGCCTTTGCTGACTTGCGCAAACTCTTGAATCTGTTCGGTATCGACTTGTACGCCGAATCTGCCTTGGCTGATGGTTTCTACACCGTCACGCAGGGTTTCCAGCGGACGGATAATCCAAGCGTAGTGCCATACGATCATTAAACCTGCGGCGACAAAAATCATCAGCATCATCGCCATTTGAAAGCGGCGCAGCCACAAGGTGTTTTTTTCGTTGGCGTTTTCCAATGCCTGTAAGAACAATTCGATATTGCCGGCAAAGCGGTAGAGTTCGATCTGCGTCGGTCTGCGGTAATGTTTCAGCGCGGGTTGGATGTTTGATTTCCAGTCGATTAAGAGCATGGACTGTATGAGATTATACGCCGGCGGTGTTTCCGAAGGCATCAGGGGATAGATGGCATCGCTGGTGGTGATGCGCAGAAGCGTCTTTTCAAATTCGCGTAACTGGTTGTCTATTTGCGCTTGCGGAGTGCGCTCGCCTGCCATGTAAGCCAAACGATAAACCTGCATTCTCAAGCTGCCGGCATCTTCAATGACGGTCGCTGCGTTTTCCAGCCTCAGCGATAAAATCAGGGTCAGGATGACGGACAACAAGGCCGAACCAACCCACAAGACAGTCAGCAGTTTTAATCGTGAGGACAGGCTCAAGCCGCCTGAAAATAGGGTTCGTAAGCTCATGGAATAAAGGAAGGGCGTTGTGTTGCCAAATGTTATAAACATATCATTCTTTAAGCGGGGAAACAACCTGTCCGAAACGGAATTTGGCGCAAATGAGAAGAGATTAGCTTTAATGTAAAATCGTGTTATGATAAAATTCACTTTATATGAATTTTATCGCGGGCAATCGTCTTTTCAGACGACCTCGAGCGATATGCCGATTTCTCAGGGAATCGGTCGAAACACAACATCCATGAATTAAAAAGATAAGAATCAGCCGATTAACAGTATGGGCACACAAAACCAGAGACTTCACAAAGGACTACCAAAATGAAAACCTTCGCATTGATATTGGCCGGCGGGCAAGGTGAGCGAATGGGAGGGGCGGATAAAGGATTAGCGTTGTGGCGTGACAAGCCTTTGATTGATCATGTTATTGAGGCGGTAAGCCCACAGGTTGAACACATTGCCATCAGCGCCAACCGGAATTTGGAGGAATATGCTCGCCGTAGTGCGCATATTTTTGCCGATTCGCGTCAATGGCAGCATTTGGGACCGCTAGCGGCTTTGTGTACGGCTGCCAATGATTTGCAGATTGCGGCGGCGGATTGGCTGTTGGTGGTACCGTGCAATATGCCCGCGCTGCCGGCAGATTTGGTGGCAAAATTTGAAACGGTTTCCAAGCGCACGCCTTTGTGCAATGCGTTTTATGTGGAAACACCGGTCACGCCGCATTACAACGTAATGTATATCCGTCCGCAAATCCTGCAAAGCACCGTCCCGTATCTGTATTCGGGGATGAAAACCTTGAGCGGTTGGCTGCATCAGCAACGGGCGAGATCGGTGCATTTTGGTTCGGAACATGTTTTTTTCAGCTGCAATACGCAGGAAGATTTACGGGGGCCGCTTTAAGCTTTAAGCATTACACTTCGGTTTTTATAGTGGATTAAATTTAAATCAGGATAAGGCGACGAAGCCACAGACAGTACAGATAGTACGGAACCGATTCACTTGGTGC
>JVVZ01000378.1:0-249 GCA_001062585.1 Neisseria meningitidis | reverse complement strand
AAAGCCAAAATGGATGCCCATTCGGCTGTTGTCTGATTTGGATTTTTAGATAGCGGATTTCGTGGGCGAAGCCCACGCTACTTGGGTTATCTCAAGTCTGTTTTGATTGAATAAACGAGGTCGTCTGAAAACGGGAGTGAACGAGTTTCTCCAAAACTCAACTCTCAGAGTTTTCAGACGACCTTATTTTTACCTGCAACCTGCCCCCTCTCCCGTCTGGCGGGAGAGGGCTGGGGAGAGGGTGGCTCT
>JVVZ01000377.1:0-2529 GCA_001062585.1 Neisseria meningitidis | reverse complement strand
GAAACCAAACCATTTCACTATTTTTTTCTTTTTCATAAACTTTGCCTATTATTTTAAAACTACTTCAATTGGGGATTGAAACAATATTATTTAAGGATAAAAATACCGGTAGATTCCCACCCGGCTTTTAAATAATTGAATCATATAAAATAATATAGATTAAATTTTTATTTATGGCATAGGTTATCAATAAATTTTGCTTCTATCCTATGGAAAATAGATGGGTTTATAGAAAAAGATTCTGCTTGAGCATATAGACCTAAATCGAATATACCTTCTTCATCTAAGTTCAAGTCTAATGGCATTCCTAGCCAAACTTCATTATAGAGATAATAAAAAGACAGCAATTTACCTTGGTCATCATATAAATAGATACCGGAGTTGAGGCCGTCTATGCTTAAAAAATTTCCTATACTATCAAGACAAACAACAATTTTTTTATTTTCACTTACGCTAAACCTTTCACATTGGTCTCCATCACTAGGAACTGGATAACTAGGTAAAGTCTTTTCTTTATAATGGCAATATGCGCTATATCTAAAATAAAAATAAGAAAAAATTATAGTTAACAAAATGGTTATTAAAGCAAATTTTTTAAACATGATTCCACTTTAAAAGAAGGTTGTCTTAAAAATCTTAGACGACCTTTACAAATATTGGATTGCCAATCTAAGCTACTCTTACAATGCTTTGGCACCACTATGTTTGAAACGACAGGACTAGTCTATTTTTCATAACTGCAAGCAACGGTGTTCATTTTCCATAGCAATTTGCTTTTTTCCACATTTTCTCCATTTATATCCAATTTGACTTGACAAATATCTTTAGCTTTCTTGCAAATTGGATATTCTTCTTCAGATTTACTGAAACAAACTACATTTCTTTCCGGTTCACTTATATCTTCTCCAAAAAATGAATATTCATGTCCAAATTCGAACCGTTCAGTATTCATTTCTTCATTTTCCGTTGCACTAAAAAATACTATATGCAGAAGATTATTAGTCATCATTTTGAAAACCAATGTTGAATTTTTTGGAATTTCTATATTTTGTCGCATAATTCTTTTTGTCATGTAGTATTCGTATTTTGCATCTCCATTAGAAGGGTAGTCATAATAATAGTGTACTTCAATTGGATAATCATTCTGATTATGTACTTTAATGTGGCGTACATTCTTATTTTCACACGAATACTTATCTCCATTTCCAATTAGCATCCACTCTTTATCTTCAGAAAGAAATCTCTTACACCATAACTCTTTTCCAGGTGTGTCAATCCAAGCATAAGAAAATAGCAATGCTAAAACAATAAAGGGAGAAAGAGCTATAAAAAATAAGATTTTTATACTCATGGTCTTTAACTTTCTTTAATATTAATTTATCGTGATTTCGTTTTGGCTTTCCCTGATTATCCTTATGACAATTTTCTTTATGTAATATTTTTGCACCTTTAAATTTAGCCTTATCTGTCAGTAAGTAGGTTGGGCGTAGAGTAATGACACCTTCAAATCGCTAAAAATATTGGGTTCAGTCCAATCTAGGCTTACAGTTCTTTTTTAAGCGTTCGTGTATCAAAATCGATGACAAAAGGCTTGGATCGATAACCGCGATCCATTCCCTCATAGAATGCAGCTACACATTTAAATGTATATCTTTTTTGTTTAAATTTTTCCTGTATACAATCAGATGAGTTATGGTATCTGCACAAGCGGATACTTCCTGTCAAACTATCAGTCTGGCTATTTTTTAGCTCACTATATTCTGGACCAAGAATAAATCCAAATAACTCTACTTTACTAAATAACTTTGCATCATGTGTTTTTTCAATACTTTCACAATTGGCATGATGTGTATATGCTTTTTGTAAATTATTTATCATTTCTTGTTTAGTATTAATAAAATCTATATCAAACATGATTTCATTAAAATCTTTGTTGATCACATAATTTTTAGGTTGTAACTCATAATCATTAAAAGAAACGATACATGAGGCCAGAAATAGAACTGCGATAAAAATTAAATATTTACCTTTCGACACTTTTTAACTCCTCTGGATAAGATGGTAAAAGCAGGTTTGTCTTTTTTCGAATAGTTTTTGCATAAACATCATGTTTATCATGGTTGCGGCTGTTGGTTGGGTAATGTTCTTGGGTGTTGGCGGTTTCGATGGCGGCGAAAGAACGGGGTAGGATTGGCGGTCAGCCATGAGGTTTATGATGAAAGTCTGAATATAAGTCAAAATGACAGGCAGGATAAACAACGGATGATAAGAGGTAAAGATGTCGTATGGGTGGTTTGGGAGGAAAGGGGGATGAAAGGTCGTCTGAAAGTGGGTTTTCAGACGACCTTTTTGTATTTGTGGGGTTCGTGGGTGAAGCCCACGCTACGGGTTGTGTGGTTGCAGTTTGGGGGGAGTCCCGACGGGATATTTGTTTGCCGTCATTCCCGCGCAGGCGGGAATCTACTTTTGAATTTCGGCAACTGTTTTTGAATATCTGTTTCTTAGGGTTTCCGATGGATTCCCGCCTGC
>JVVZ01000376.1:0-421 GCA_001062585.1 Neisseria meningitidis | reverse complement strand
CATCAGCAGCCTGTACGACTACGACCCCATGGGTCGTCTGAAAAGCCAGCGTACTGTCTGGAGCGGCACACAAACCTCCCGCGGCAAACAAAACCCGCTGGCCGGCGGCGCCGTCAACCGCCGCTACGCCTACGACAAAGCCGGTAACCTGATTCAAAGCGCCGACCAAAGAAGCGGCGTCCTTCATTACGTTTACGACAAAATCGGACGCATTCAAGAAGCCCGCAACAACCAAACCGGCCGCAGCGAAACCTTCGCCTTCGACCCCGCCCACAACATCCTTTCCAACAAACCACCCGAAGGGAAGGGCAAAGGCAGCAACATTAGCAGCGGCAACCGCCTCGAATCATACAACGGTATTGAATATACCTACGACGCATTGGGCAACCTGATCTACCGCCAGCTGCCCAATGGCGAAAAC
>JVVZ01000375.1:0-1228 GCA_001062585.1 Neisseria meningitidis | reverse complement strand
CTGTCTGCGGCTTCGTCGCCTTGTCCTGATTTAAATTTAATCCACTATAAATATTGTGGGCGCGGCGGGTGGGGTCGGATTGCTCCGCTCAAAAATACCCCGCCTTTTTACGCTCTTCCATCGCTGCTTCCGACACGCGGTCGTCCATGCGCGTGGCGCTGCGTTCGGAAATGGTGGCCGCTGCGGTTTCGGCGATGATGTCTTCGGGCGTGGCGGCGGTGCTGGCGACGGGGCAGGTGCAGGAAATGTCGCCGACGGTGCGGAAGCGCACGTCGCGGATTTGGGAAACCTCGCCTTCGCGTTTCGGCGTCAACGGGGTAACGGGGACGAGCAGCCCGCCGCGTTCGACGACTTCGCGTTTGTGGCTGTAATAAATCGGCGGCAGCGCGAGGTTTTCGCGGGCGATGTATTGCCAAATGTCGAGTTCCGTCCAGTTCGAGATGGGGAACACGCGCATGTTTTCGCCGCTAAAGAGTCGCGTATTGTAGAGCGACCAGAGTTCGGGACGCTGGCTTTTCGGGTCCCATTGTCCGAATTCGTCGCGGAACGAGAATATCCGCTCCTTCGCCCGCGCTTTTTCCTCATCGCGACGCGCGCCGCCCATCAGCGCGTCAAAGCCTTGTTCTTCAATGGTTTCCACCAGCGTCACCGCCTGCGCGGCGTTGCGCGAATCGGTTTCGCGGCGCAGGACAACCGTGCCTTTTTTGATGGAATCTTCGACGCTGCCGACCACCAGTTGCACGCCCGTGCGCGCCACGGTTTCATCGCGGAACTGAATCACTTCGGGGTAATTGTGCCCCGTATCGACGTGCAGCAGCTTGAACGGCAGCTTGAGCGGGCGGCCTTCGAGTTTGAACGCTTTGACCGCCAGCGCCAGCAAAACGACGGAATCTTTGCCGCCGGAAAACAGCAGCGCGGGATTTTTCGCCTCGGCGACGACTTCGCGGATGATGTAGATGGATTCGGCTTCGAGCCAGTCTAGGTGGTGGTTTTGAATAGACATATTGTTCTCTTTAGCAAAACTCGGATAGGCGGTACTCTAAAGAGGTCGTCTGAAAAACGGAAAGAATGGTTTGTTTGAAGCAAAGATGATTTCGTTATATTGGCGGGGTCGTCTGAAAAGGGATTGGCGTTTTCAGACGACCTCTTTGCCGCGCGGTAACGGAAACGGCACATATAGTGGATTAACTTTAAACCAGTACGGCGTTGCCTCGCCTTGCCGTACTAT
>JVVZ01000374.1:0-988 GCA_001062585.1 Neisseria meningitidis | reverse complement strand
TTTGAGCTAAGGCGAGGCAACGCCGTACTGGTTTAAAGTTAATCCACTATAAATCTAAAAAATGGAGAAATCATGTCAACTTTATCCGATAAAATCATCATGGTAACCGGTGCGTCCCAAGGTTTGGGCGAGCAGGTTGCCAAGGCTTATGCGGCAGCCGGTGCGACCGTCATTTTGGTGGCGCGTCATCAAAAGAAGTTGGAAAAAGTTTATGATGCCATTGTCGATGCCGGCTATCCCGAACCCTTTGCCATCTGCTTCGACTTAATGAGCGCGGAAGAAAAGGAATTCGACCAATTCGCCGCAACCATTTCCGAGGCGACCGGCGGACGCTTGGACGGTATCGTACATTGCGCCAGCTATTTCTATGCGCTTTCTCCTTTGGATTTCCAGACCGTATCGGAATGGGTCAATCAATATCGGATCAACACCGTCGCGCCGATGGGTTTGACACGCGCGATGCTGCCTTTGCTGAAAGCTTCTTCCGATGCTTCCGTGATTTTTGTCGGAGAGAGTCATGGCGAAGATCCCAAGGCTTATTGGGGAGGGTTCGGCGCGTCTAAAGCCGCGTTGAATTATTTGTGCAAAGTCGCTGCCGACGAGTGGGAACGTTTTGACAACCTGCGCGCCAATGTTCTGATTCCGGGGCCGATTAACTCGCCGCAGCGCATCAAATCCCATCCGGGCGAGTCGAAAAGCGAACGTAAAAACTATACCGACGTATTGCCGCAGTTTGTGTGGTGGGCAAGTCAGGAAAGCAAAGGGCGCAGCGGCGAGATTGTGTATCTCTAGGCTTGAACGGTAACGCGGCAAAATCATCCTTCGATGACTGCCGCGTTTTGATTTTCAAAATATTATCTTTATGTCTGAAAGCAGTTTTTTACGATTGAAATGTCAGGCAAGCGATGCAAGAGGTCGTCTGAAATCAAATTTGGTATAGTGGATTAACTTTAAACCAGTACGGCGTTGCCTCGCCTTGCCGTACTAT
>JVVZ01000373.1:0-9262 GCA_001062585.1 Neisseria meningitidis | reverse complement strand
GTCAAGATAAGCGATGGCGGCGGCTTCGAATGCCCAGTAACCGCAATAACCGTTTTGCTCGGGATCGAGGTGGGACTGGTATTCGAGGTCGTTCATACCGACCATTTTGCGATACCAATCTTTGAGGTAGGCGTTGAGTTCTTCCAGTTGTTCTTCTTTGGTTTCGCCGCGCATAGCTTCGCCGAATAAAATGGCGTGTTTGCCCATTTGGACATAATTCGGATCGGGACGATTTTTAAAATGGTAGTCCAAAAAGTCTTCAATAGTGGAATCAGGTTCTAAATCGCCTTCTGCATTGGCAAGGATGACTTCGAGTAGGCGCGGGAGCAGGTCTTCGCGTTGCAGGAGGTAGCAAAGCGCGATAAGGTGCAGAGTGTTAAGATAGTATTCGACATAAAACCACGGCATCGGGCTGGTATAGTAGCCGATATCGTTTAATTCGGCTTTGTTTTGCTGCCAGAATTTGGTGGAAACTTCCAATATATCAATAATTTCATCCAGCATACCAGGAAGTTTGCCGATAGATTCTCCAGCGGTATAACTGGTCTTTACATAATCCATTTTTGTAAATGCTGCCAAACCGTAGGAGTTTCTCAGTTCTAAATTATTTGAATTGGAATTATTTTTAAAAATTTTCATTGTTTCCGGTGTTTTCTCAACAATGAATTTCCATCTTTCCTCACTCAAAAAATGCTGTCTGCGTTTTTCATTAAAACAAACTTGTTCGGTTTCGTTCATGTTTACCCCTATAAAATCTGGCACGGTTGGTGCAATTCTTTGAATCTTTGTATTGAGACGAATTTAATCCCCCAAACAATAGCAGTTTGAAATCTGAATCCAACGCCCTATTTCAATTCACGGAAAGGTCGTCTGAAACCTGATTTCGTTTTTCAGACGACCTTTCCGTATCAAGCTCAATCAAAATTCCCCCACCTCATCACGGTTCCGCCATTTCCAACGCCTGTTTGATGTCTACGGCGACGACGCGCGAGACGCCTTTTTCCTGCATGGTTACGCCGACCAGCTGTTCCGCCATTTCCATGGTCAGGCGGTTGTGGGAGATGTAGAGGAACTGGGTTTGTGCCGACATTTCTTTGACCAGGTTGCAGAAACGCGAGGTGTTGGCGTCGTCCAGCGGGGCGTCGACTTCGTCCAGAAGGCAGAAGGGGGCGGGGTTAAGGCTGAACAGGGCGAACACGAGGCTCATGGCGGTGAGGGCTTTTTCGCCGCCGGAGAGGAGGTGGATGGTGCTGTTTTTCTTGCCAGGCGGGCGCGCCATGATGGACACGCCGGCGGTCAGGAGGTCGTCGCCTATCATTTTGAGGGTGGCTTCGCCGCCGCCGAACAGGGTCGGGAAGAAGGTTTGGACTTTGCCGTTGACGGCGTCGAAGGTTTCTTTGAAACGCGCTTTGGTTTTGTCGTCGATTTGGGCGATGGCTTCTTCCAAAAGGGTGATGGCGGCCTGTACGTCTTCACTCTGGCTGCGGTAGTAGCCGTCGCGTTCGCGCGCTTCTTCGAGTTCTTGCAGGGCGGCGAGGTTGACGGCGCCGAGGGCTTCGATTTGCTGGGTGAGGCTGCCGATGCTGCTGTTCAATACTTTCGGCGATTCTTGCGCCAACGCTTCGAGTGCGTCCAAATCGGCGGCACGTTCGGTCAGGTTTTGATGGTAACGTTTGGCGTTAATCAAGGCTTCCTGTTGCTGCAACAGGGCGGTTTGGGTGGCTGCCTGAAGCTGCGGCAGCTTGGTTTGCAGGGTTTGTACGCGGGCGTATTGTTCCCTGCCCTGCTCCTGAATCTGCGCGAGTTTTTCCTGCACGGCGATGTATTCTTCATCCAAAGTTTGTACAGCTTCGGTCAGCTCGTTGAGCTTGATGTGCTGCTCGTCGTTTTGGAACTCGGTTTCATAGGCGAGGGCAAGCTCTTGCTGGCGTTCCTGCCAGTCGAGGGTTTGCTGTTCGAGTCGGGCAATTTGCTGTTGGTAGTTTTGTTTTTGCTGGTTGAGTTTGTGGACGGCGACTTCGGCAAGCCCGTATTGGCGGTTGGCTTCCAGCAGGGCAAGCTGCGCCTGTTTCAGACGGCCTTGCTGCTCTTGGCGGCTGTGCGCGGTGGTTTGCTGCTGGTGTTCGAGTTCGGCGGCGGCTTCCTGCAAAGTAACGATGTCGTCTGAAAGTCCGTCGGACGTGTGTTGCAACACGGTCTGCTCTTCCGCCAACTGCGCCAGTTCGCGCTCGATGTGTTCGCGGCGAATTTGCCCTTGGTTGGTGCGCGCTAAAAGTTCGGCGGCGCGTTGCTGCGCTTGGCTGTATTGGCGCGTGTGCTGCTGTTGCTGCTGCATCAGGTTTTTGTGCTGCGTTTCAGACGAGCGCACGGCAGCCTCCGCCTGTTTGAACGCGGCTTCGGCGGCGGAGAGTTCGGGGGCGAGGTTTTCCAGTTCGGACGCGATGCCGTCAAGGCGCGCTTTTTGGGCAATCAGGCTTTCCTGCGCGGGTTTGGCATAGAGCAGGACGCTGACCTTATCAACCTGATGGCCTTCGGGTGTGAGCCAGATTTGGTGTACGCCCAAATCGCTTTGATGCGCGAGGGCATAGCTCAAATCGGGCGCGCACAATACGCCGTCGAGCCAGTGGTGCAATGCCGTCTGAAACGGCGGCTGCGCTTGGATTTGATTCAGCAATGCCTGTACGGGCAGGGATTTTTTGATGCCGCCGGAGAGGTCGTCTGAAAGCCATGCCGCCTGTCCCTGCGGCAAAGGCACGGGCGGCACGAAGCTGTGCGGCACGGCGCGGGCGTGCAGGCGTTCGGCAAGGATGACGGACAAGGCATGCTGCCACTCGGCAGGCGCGGTGATGTGTTGCCACAGCTGCGGCGCGGCGGCGTGGTCGGTTGCCTGCCAGAAGTCAGCGGCTTCCTGCTGTTGCGACAGGATTTGCGACAACGCCTGCTGCTGCGCCTGCAAGGTGATGTGTTGCTGCTTCAGGCTTTGGAAGCAGCTTGAGGCCGTCTGAAACGCCTCGCGGGCGGCGTGCAAGGCTTCTTCGGCGGCAATGATTTGTTCTTCGTAATGCTCTTGCTGGCTTTGCAACAAGGCGGCGGCTTCCTGCGCGGCGGCGGTTTCGGCCTCGTCGGGCAGGTTCAGGGCTTGGTTTTCCTGTTTCAGACGACCTTTGCGCTCTTCGTGCTTGGCAACGGTTTGTTCGGCATGGGCAAGCTGCTGCTGCTTCAACGCCAGTTCGCGGCGGATGCGGTTTGCCTCGTCCTGCTGGGTTTGGAAGGCGGCGTTGAGCGTGGCTTGAGCTTCTTCCAATTCGGGCAGACGCTCTTCGTGTTCGGCAACCTGCATCGCCCATTCAGCCAATTCGGTTTGCTTTTCTTCGGCCTGCAACTCGTTTTCTTCAAGCTGCACGCGGATTTGCTGCTGCTCCTGATGGATGCGCTGCATCTGCGCCTGCGCCGCCTGCTTGTCGCGTTCGATGCGTTGGTGCAGGTTTTGCTGATGGCGGATTTGTTCTTCCAAACGGGCAATCTGCTCGCGCAACACGCCGCGTTTGTTGCTCAATTCATGTACCGCCTGCTGCTGCGACTGTTCGGCAGTCTGCAAGGCGTGTACTTCGTCGTTTAACGCCTGAACCTGCGCGGCGGTTTCGTCCTGCTGCGCCTGCAAAGACTGATGCTGCGCGGTCGCCTTGTCGGCGGCGGCAAGCGATTGCTGCCATTGGGCGTAATCGAGCAAATCCTGCTGTTGGTTCAACTGCGCGGTCAGGGATTTGTAGCGTTCGGCGGTTTCGGCCTGTTTCTCCAGCTTTTCCACCTGACGCGCCAACTCGTTCTGCAAATCGCCCAAACGCTGCAAATGCTCGCGCGTGTCTTTCAGACGGCCTTCCGTCTCCTTGCGGCGTTCCTTATATTTGGACACGCCCGCCGCCTCCTCGATATAGGCGCGCAACTCCTCCGGCCGCGCTTCGATGATGCGCGAAATCATCCCCTGCTCGATAACGGCATAACCGCGCGCGCCCACACCCGTACCCAGAAACAAATCGGTAATGTCGCGGCGGCGCACAGTCTGATTGTTGATGAAATAAGTCGATTCGCCCTGACGCGTCAGCTGCCGCTTGATGCTCACCTCGGCATACTGCCCCCACGCGCCCTGCAAACTGTGGTCGCTATTGTCAAACACCAGCTCCACCGAAGCCCTCGGCGCAGGACGGCGCGTCGCCGCACCGTTAAAAATCACGTCCTGCATACTCTCGCCGCGAAGCTGCTTCGCCGAAGCCTCGCCCAACACCCAGCGCACCGCGTCAATCACATTCGACTTGCCGCAGCCGTTCGGCCCGATAACCGCAACAAGCTGCCCCGGAACATGAATCGTAGTCGGGTCGGTAAAAGATTTGAAGCCGGAGAGTTTAATGTGGGTCAGGCGCATGGGATAAGGACGGGGAGAAAAAAATAAAGTGGGATTTTATACTAGTCTTCCCGCGAAAAACCAAATTCTTGAAAACAAATCCGACGGTCTGCCATCCTCGCCTGAAAATCAGGTTAGACGGGCAGTACGCAAACTGAAAATAAGCAGTTTGCAGCGACCTGATTCTTCAAATGCGTCAGCAGGCAAACCGATAATTCAATGCCCCGATCGAAACAGGCATATAATATGCACCTTATCGCAAACAGATTGGAAGGAACCGACGATGGATGGACAAATGGCGCTTTTTTGCTATCAGGAACTGCCGGTTTGGCAGGCAGACGAGATTCCCGACGCGCTGCGGGCGGGTCATGCGTTTGACGAAGGGGAATGGGCTTGCCTGAACGTGTTGCAAGGTCGTCTGAAATTGACGGAAGCTGATAATGCTTCTGTCGAGCTGACTGCCGAAGACGGCGATCACATGATCGCGCCGCAGCAACAGTTTACGGTCGAGCCTTTGACGGACGACACGGAAATCAAGCTCTCGCTTTATTGCGCGGCAAAGGATTATTTCAATAAGAAATACGGCATGAGCGCGACCCATTCGGCGGTAGTGGCGGCTGAAAATATCGTTCCTGCGGGCAAGGCTTTGGATATGGGCTGCGGTCAGGGGCGTAATGCGCTGTTTTTAGGTTTGAAAGGATTTGACGTAACCGCCGTGGACAACAATCCGCAGGCGGTGCAAAACGTCAACGAGTTGGCGCGCATCGAAGACCTGGACGTGCGGGCGGTGGAATATGATTTGAATGCCGCCAACCTTCAAGATCATTTCGACTATATCGTGGCGACCGTTGTGTTTATGTTCCTGTATCCGCGTTTCGTGCCGCAAGTGATTGCCGATATGCAGGCGCACACCAACCCGGGCGGTTACAACCTGATCGTTTCGGCGATGGACACTGAAGACTTCCCCTGCCCTATGCCTTTCCCGTTTAAATTTAAAGAAGGCGAGTTGCGCGAATACTACCGCGACTGGGAGATTGTCGAATACAAAGAGGAACTCGGCGCCATGCACGCGAAAGATGCGGCGGGCAATCCGATACAGTTTAAGTTTGTTACCATGTTGGCGAAAAAGCCAGAAGCGTAAACGGACGAGGTCGTCTGAAATGTTTTCAGACGACCTTTGGACATCCGTTTTGTTACGGTGCTTTGAACTTTTTCTACCTGCCATCCGACCGGCAGCATCAAATCCGGATTGTGCCGGCTAGAGGCGGTTTCCACTCAAACACGCATTATCGACAACTCCAAAAAACAAAAGGTCGTCTGAAACCTTTCAGACGACCTTTTATGATCAAACAATCAGTTGCTCAACACATCCACACCTTTGGGCGGAGTGAACTTGAATGCGCCGCGTGAGAGGTTGGGCTTGGTGTTCAAGCCGCCGAAGCTGATGGAGGTTTGGTTGCCGAAGCTGTCTTTCAACTGCATGGCGGCGAGGTTGTCGCCTTTGAAACCGATGCGGATGTATTGGTAGCCAGCGTTGTTTTTCTTAGGCGTTGCCAAGACGTAGTCGATGCCGTTGGATGAGCCGTCTTCTTTGAGGGAGTAGCTGCTGTCAAGGGCGTTTTTGTTGGAAAGGATGGCGGCGGGGCTGTCGCCGATGGTTTGGTCTTGGGCGGACTTGGTCACTTGTGCCAAATCAACGTCGTAGAGCCAAATGGTTTGACCGTCGCCTACGATGGTTTGTTTGTAGGGTTTGGTGTATTCCCATTTGAAGAGGCCCGGACGCAGGATTTTGAACGTGCCGTGTGCGGTTTGGGTTTTCTTTTTGCCTTGGACGGTTTGGGTGAAGCTGCCGCTGATACCGTCGGCGTCGTTGTTGAATTTCTTGAGTGCATCCACTGCGCCTGCCTGTGCGAAACCGATGGTCGCGGTCAGGGCGGAAGCGGCGAGGAATTTGAACAGGTTGTGTTGTTTCATCATTATTTTTCCTTGTTGGAAGGGGTGTGGCGCCCAGTATCGATGTTACAAAATAACAATGCAAGCCGCTTATGGGCGGTTTACATTTTGCAAACAGTGTTTCCCGAGGGCTAATTTTTTGAAGCTGCGGGATTTTTTCCTGCGGAAAAGACAATCGGGTTTCACAATTCTTTAATGTATGCCGACTGCGCAAACTGTGGTATTTAATGGTTTTTGACGCACAACGCCAAATTGTAAAGATTATATTCCTTATATTGTTTTTTTTAAACGCTATAATATTTGTTTTCCGAAAAACGGCGGACTTGGAATGAAACCTGATATCTATGCTTTGCTGGAACTTGCCCTGCTTTCAGACGACCCCGATGAAAAAGGACGGCTGACGGACGAGGCGTTTGCCGCCGTTCAGAACATGGACGGTGCTGAAGCAAACGCTGCGCCGCTGGACTTCCGCCACGCGGGAAGGCCGCCGAAGCCTGTTTTGGTCGCGCCGTCGCAACTGACGCCGCGCAAGATGAACACAACCGAAGGCTATGCGGCGATGCTGCACGCGATTGCGCATATCGAGTTTAACGCCATCAATCTGGCTTTGGACGCGGCATACCGTTTCCGCACGCTGCCGTTTCAGTTTGTGCGCGACTGGGTGCGGGTGGCGAAGGAAGAGGTGTACCATTTCCGCCTGATGCGCGAAAGGCTGCGCGCTTTCGGCTTCGATTACGGCGATTTCGAGGCGCACAACCATTTGTGGGACATGGCGTATAAAACCGCCTACGACCCGCTGTTGCGCATGGCGTTGGTGCCGCGCGTGTTGGAGGCGCGCGGGCTGGACGTTACGCCGGGGATACGCGCGAAGGTGGAACAGCGCGGCGATTCGGAAACCTGCGGCGTGTTGGGCATCATTTACCGCGACGAAGTGGGCCATGTCGCCATCGGCAACCATTGGTATCAACACCTCTGCCGCGAACGCGGTTTGGAACCTGTCGCCCTGTTCCGCAGTCTGATTGCCCGTTACGATATGTTTATCTTCCGCGGCTATGTGAACATCGAAGCGCGCGAAAAAGCCGGCTTCAGCCGCTTTGAATTGGATATGTTGGAAGATTTCGAGCAGGGTTTGAAACAAAGCAAAAAGGTCGTCTGAAAACCCCGAATCCGGATTTTCAGACGACCTCTGTTTAGGAACGTTATGCCTCACCATCACGAACACCATCATCATGCACACGCCCACACGCATACCGCCAACAAAAAAGTATTGCGCGTGTCGTTCATCATCATCGCCGCCTTTATGCTGCTGGAGGCTTTCGGTGGCTGGCTGACCCACTCGCTCGCGCTGCTTTCCGACGCGGGGCATATGTTCAGCGACGCATTTTCCTTGGGCGTGGCGTTGTGGGCGTTCAAACTCGGCGAAAAAGAAACCACGCTGCAAAAAACCTTCGGCTACAAACGTTTCGAAATCCTTACCGCCATGTTCAACGGCTTGTCGCTGGTGGTCATCGCCATCCTGATTTTCTACGAAGCCGTCAAACGCCTGCTTTATCCGCCCGAAATCGCCACGCTGGGGATGCTCGTGATCAGCGTCGTCGGGCTGCTGGTCAACATCGGCGTGGCGGTTTATATGCTGAAAAACAGCGACACCGAAGCCAACGTCAACATGCGCGGCGCGTATCTGCACGTTTTAAGCGACCTTGTCGGCTCAATCGGCGCGATTGCCGCCGCCGTACTCATGATGGCGTTCGGCTGGAAATGGGCGGATCCGCTCGCCAGCGTGTTCGTTGCTACGCTGGTCGGACGCAGCGGCTGGAGCCTGCTCAAACAGACGCTGCACATCCTCATGGAAGGCGCGCCCGAAAACATCCACACCGACGACCTGCTCGCCGTCATCCGCAACACCGACGGCGTCAAATCCGTCCACGACTTACACGTCTGGACGATTACCAGCAATATCAACGTTCTATCCTGCCACATCGTCGTGGACGGCAGCATGACCGTTGCCGAATCCGAGCAAATCGCCTACCGCATCGAACACGAGTTGTCCCACAAAAACATCGGACACTGCACCATCCAAATCGAAAGCGAACGCCACCCGCACAAAAACGAGATTTTGTGTTCGCCCTATGCAGAAGCACATCATAGCCACAGCCATTAAACCAACAAGGTCGTCTGAAAACCTTTCAGACGGCCTCCACCAAAGGAAAACACATGATACAAGCCGTATTGTTCGACCTCGACGGCACGCTCGCCGACACCGCCCTTGATTTGGGTGTCGCACTCAACACCGTATTGCGCCGCCATAACCTGCCTGAAAAAAGCATCGCGGAAATCCGCCCGTATGCCAGCCACGGCGTAGCCGGCCTGTTGAAAATCGGCGTCGGCATGACTGCCGAACATCCTGATTTCGCAGCATGGCGGCAAGAGTGCCTTGAAGCATACAGCCTTTGCTATGCCGACAAAACCACGCTGTTCGACGGCGTGAACGAAATGATTGCCGAACTCGACAGACGCGGCATCAAATGGGGCATCATCACCAACAAACCCATGCGCTTCACCGACAAACTCGTCCCCAAACTCGGCTTCGTCATCCCGCCCGCCGTCGTCGTCAGCGGCGACACCTGCGGCGAATCCAAACCCAGCGTCAAACCCATGCTGTATGCGTGCGAACAAATCTATGCCGACCCGCAACACACGGTTTACGTCGGCGACGCCGAACGCGACATGCAGGCCGGACGCAACGCAGGCATGAAAACCGTACTTGCCGACTGGGGCTATATCGCCGCCGAAGACCAAACCGAAACTTGGCCGTTCGACCAACGCATCGCAGCGCCTTCGGATTTGCTCAAGATTCTATAGTGGATTAACTTTAAACCAGTACGGCGTTGCCTCGCCTTGCCGTACTAT
>JVVZ01000372.1:0-7460 GCA_001062585.1 Neisseria meningitidis | reverse complement strand
AGTACATAAGGGCGTTGGCAACGCCGTATCATTGCAATTTTAATCCACTATAAAACATGGCTCCCCCTCTATTTGAAGCGACACGATACCATCGCAGTATCAGGATATAAAATGAACATTAAACATAAAGAATGGATAAAAATCTTACTCTTCCCTCATTTAATAACGGCCGGTCTCTTAGGTCCGACAATAATTATTTTTTGGTTAGGTGGATTTGTCGGTCTCTACTCTGCTATAAACGTATTCAGTGAATTAGGTCGGCTGAAATATTATATTTATATTGGACTTCCTTTGATTTTTGCGGTGCTTTCACTTGGGTTGTATTGGAAAAATCTGAGGATAGGGAAGATACTGATTTCTTCTGCGATATATTTATGGTTTCTCTTAGGGTTTTTATGCCTAGGGTGGCAGATATAAACTTATTGAAATGACCAACTCACTTGGATATTGGTAGGAATCCTGCCGGATGCACTGATCGTGTTCAGACGGAAGCGAAAGCAGTCTGCAATTTTGGTTTGTCCGGTCTTTTGTCTCAAACGCTTTAAAAATATGGAACAACCTGATTTTTTCCCCATCCCCAGCCCCTGTATCGGCGTCTGTGAAGCCAATGCCAAAGGCTATTGCAAAGGCTGCCTGCGCAGCCGCGAAGAAAGGCTTTATTGGCAAAAAATGACCGATGATCAAAAGCATCAGGTCATGCGTCTTCTCAGTATGAGGAAAACCAAAATCCGCAACCGCCAGCTTGATGCCATGGCAGCGCCCGAAGTCGGTGTAGAGGCGCAGAGCGGTTTTTTGTTTGAGGATGAGGGATAAGGTGATGAGTCATAAAAAAGGACGGTTTGCATTCCGTCCTTTTTTATTTGCCAAAAATAGTGGCAAATCAGATGATTTGAAGAGAATTAATGAAGACCACGATAATGGCAATCGGAGCGATGTAGCGCAACGCGCCCAGCCACAGATATAGAAGCGTTTTCGGTACGGTACTGCCCATGCCGGCATTGGTTAAAACGGATTGCCTGTCTTGAATCCAGCCGGTAAAGATGGAGATGCTTAATGCGCATAGCGGCATAATGATGGCAGTAATAATGTAGTCCCATAAATCAAAAATAGATTTATTGAAAATAAGCACATCGCTCCATACGCCGAAGGATAGGGCAGAAGGGATGCCGACGATAAAGATGGCAATGCCGATGGCCCAAGTGTGCCGGCTGCGTTTGCGTTCATCTTGGCGGATGGTTGCCGCAATGACGGTTTCCAGCATGGAAAACGCTGAAGTCAGCGTGGCAAAGACAACCAGCATCATGAACACGGCAAACAGATAGTTGCCGGACGGAATTTTCATGAATACGGCAGGCAAGACCACGAAAATCAAACCGGGACCTTGGCTGGGCGTGGCACCCAATGCGAATACCGCCGGAAAGATGACCAGGCCTGCCAGCAGCGATACCAGCAGGTTCATCCACATAATGATATTGCCCGAGCGGAACATATCCTGATCTTTACCCAAATACGAGGCGTAGGTAATCATTGCCGATACGCCGATACTCAGCGCAAAGAAAGCCTGACCCAGCGCGGTCAGCATCGTTTCCGATTTGATTTTCGACCAATCCGGTTTCAATAAAAAACTGACGCCTTCCATCGCGCCGGGCAAGGTCAGCGAGCGGATGGCCAAAACGATAAACAAAATAAACAATGCAGGCATCAGATAGCGGTTTGCTTTTTCAATGCCGTCAGAGATTCCGCCTTTGACCACCCAAATGGTAATCAGCATGAACAGCCCTTGATAAAGAATCGAACTTGTCGGGTTGGAAATTGTTTTTTCGAATAGGGCGCCAAAATCAACATTCGGGGCAATTTCGCCGGTGAAGCTGTGTACGACATAATTCAAAACCCAGCCGCCGACTACGCTGTAAAACGACAATAAAATGAAGCACGCCGCCACACCGATCCTGCCGACCCAAGGCCAAAGTGAACCGGGACGCAGGGTTTTGAACGAATCGATGGCGTTTTTACCGCCTGTGCGCCCGATATAAAACTCGGCAAGCTGTACCGGCAACGCCACGATAATCGTGAAGATGACAAACAGAAGGACAAAAATTGCCCCGCCGTTCGTACCGGCGGTATAAGGGAATTTCCAAATCGCACCCAAACCGATGGCAGAGCCTGCCGCGGCAAGGACGAAACCGATTTTGGAAGACCAAGAGGATGAATGACTCATAGCGGGATATGTTGAGAAATAAAATTGGCTGAATTGTAACAAAGCGTAGTCGGGGATAATACTGGATGGCGGACGCGGTGGAAAATAACGCATGGATGGTGCGTAGAACGATAAGCTTTTGGCGTGAATTTTTTAAATGGCTATGATTTGGGAAATGATTTAAATTAAAATGTGTAAAAAAAGATATTTTGTGCCAAAAATTGAGAGAGGTCGTCTGAAAACCGGTGCAGACGACCTCTTGTTTATACGGACAGCGTGAACATTTCAGCCTGACTTCGCCATACCGTTACAGCAGCCTAATATCCTGCGGGGTTGGCGTGGAATTCAGGACCAAGCCACGCCGGTTCTGAATTTCCACCTGCCGCTATAAAATTGCCGGCTGCGTTACGGCATCGTAGTGCTGTACGTTTGCCGTATCGGCGGTGTAGCTAAAGCTGCCGACTCCGCTGTTGACCGTTTCAAACCCGCCGGTTTGACCGCTTGCCGACAGTTTGTCCAGCAGGGTTTCTACGGTAAATGTCCCTTCGTCAAATCGGAATTCTCCGACAGAAGCGGTGTTGCTGCCTTTGAGATATTGGTTGTCGATGGTGATTTTGCCGCCTGAGTTCGCAATGGTGATTTCCCAATCGATTGCCCCATTTGCGTCGGTGCTTGCATGGATATGCAAATCCTTGACGGCGATGCCTTGTCCGAATTGGAGGGCGTTGTTGCCGTGATTGTCGGAAATGGTGTCGTGTCCCTCTCCGAAGCAGAAGACATAGGTATCATTCCCTGCGCCGCCATACAGGATATCGTCGTTTAAACCGCCAAACAGTAAGTCGTCGCCGGAGCCGCCATACAGTACGTCTTTGCCCGACTCGCCATAAAAGACATCGTTGTTTTCGCCGCCGAACAACGTATCATTGCCCGCCCCGCCATTGAGATGGTCGTCTCCGCCGTTGCCGAAAATCACATCGTTTCCCGAATCTCCATTGACGGTATCTCTGCCGTCGCCGCCTCGGACGATATCGTTGCCGTCGCCGCCACTGATGAAGTTGGTCCCACCGCTGACGAATACGGTATCGTTGCCGCCGCCGGCATAAATGCTGTCATCGCCGCTTTTGCCGTCAATATGGTCTATGCCGTCAGTGCCTTTGATGCTGTCGCTGCCTGCCGTGCCTGTAATATAGGTCACGCTGACGGATTTGAAGCCGGCGGTTTCGTTGGCGTAATAATAATTTTGATCGGGAATATTGCTGAGTTCCTGACGGGTAATGGAGGTAACTTTTTCCGGATGATCAACGGCGGACGGGGCAGAAACCGCCGCATTTCCGATGATGTTGTTGCCGGATAGGGCGATGCCTTTGCCGTTTGAAATCGGCAATGTCTGAGTAATGGCTGTGTCGGACAGGTTGTCGGCGATGATGTTGTTTTCGACTTTGACGTTTTTGATTGCGCCATGCTCTTCTTCAAAGTCGATAGAGCCTTTTTCGCGTCCGTATGTGTCGGTGCGGGTACCGTTGCCGATTAACAGATTGTCCCGAACCGAAATACCTTTTTTGTTCAGGTCAAAATTGTGTCCTTGGAAAACGGTGTTGAGGCGTATGCCCGACCATGCGGCGTTGTCGCGAATCAGGTTGCCGGCTATTTCATGTCCGGTGCCGCCGAATATGCCGATGCCTGCCGCGCGCCAGCCGAGTTCAACGGTGTTGTTCAGGAAACGGTTGTTTTCGGCTACTTTGGATTCTGTTTGGTCTGCAATGCTCGACCATGTCGCCAGACCGTCGTCGCCGTTGCCTCGAATGTTGGAATTGATGACGGTCGAATGGCTGGTTCCCTGCGCAAAATTAATGCCGTCTGCGAGATTGTTCCGGATGAGGGCGTTGGAGACGGTCAGTCCGTCTGTGTAGTGCAGTGGATGTTCATTGTCCACTTTGGCGTAATCGCCGGTCCAGATGCCTACTTCAAAATGCTCAATGGCGATGTCGTGGATGGACGAGCCTTTGCCCAAAGTGCCGGAAATGCCTTTGTAGTTGGCTTGTTGGTGGAAACGGGATGTCAAATTTGAATCCATCGACAGATTACCGAAATCAATATTGTTGCTGCCGTGTTCAAACACGATGCCGCCGCCTTTTTTCACTGTGCCGTTTTCAAAGACGGGCGGTTCCTCGCTCGTGAAATGCAGTTTGGTATGCCATCTGCCGGCGCCGCCGATGCTGATTCCTTTAGGGGCATAGATGTGGAGCTGGTGGTCGAAATCAAACTGCCCTTCGGGAATGTAAACGGATTTTCCGGAGGTTTTTGCCGATTCGATTGCCGCTGTCAGGGCTTTTGAATCATCGATTCCGTCGTTTGCTTTTGCGCCGAAATCGGTAATGCTGACGCTGTTTGCGGGCTGTTTGATCGCAGTAGGGGCTTTTTCCAATTCAACGAAGTCGATACCGACCGGGGTGTTGCCTGATTGGTTGACGATGGTGACGGTGTCGCCGCTTTGAATGGATGTATTTTTCAACAGCGTACCCGCTTCGTCGAACTGGAAGCGGGCGACACGGTCGGCAGCAGGCGTATCGTGGATTTTGATGTCTTCGCCTTTGTGGTGTTCATAATTTTCCAAATACTGCCAGTTGTGTTTTGACGATAAATCGAGGTTGGCTACGGGTTTGCCGTTTACTTGGATTTCAACTTTGCCGGTTGCCCCGTCGGGAACGGTATAGCGGAGGGTGGCGGCATCCGCATCCGCCTTTGCTGTAAACGAAACTGCGGCATTGACCGGCAGGTCAACGTAAGACTGTTTGCTGGCTTCGTGGGCAGTGGAGTGTGTGGAAGAGGCTTTTTTGACTGTTGCACCTGCTGAGAGTGTACCCTGGTCGGCTTCATAAGTCGTGTATGCGGCGTTGGCACCGTAGCGGGAGGGATCGTAGGTAACAGTTTCTGACATTAATATGTTCCTTTTGAAATGATCTGTCATTTTGAACGGTAAAACATAATAGGCAATGCAACCGCTGAAAAGTTCTATGTCGATTTAAAAGGAAACGTCGTCTGAAAAGGGGTATCGTTCAGAAGGGTTGTAGATGATGTGTTCTGTTTTTATTCGGGAAACCGTTGCACTTCAAATACGAAGGTACGGGGTTTTCATGACGGCTCGTCTGAATCAAACAAGTTTCGGCACGCATACAGCAGCCCGCCCGCCAATACGGCCAGGCCCACCGCTGCCCAATACGCATCGGCATAGCCGATCGCCTTTGCCAGCCGCAGGGCGGCGAAACCGGCCGCGTAACTGCCGAGCAGGACCACGGAAAATTGCAGGCTGCTGTCGAGTGCGGCGGTGGCGCGGTCGGATTTGTCCATCACCAACGCCAGTATCACCGGCAGCAGCAGCGTGTAGCTCAGGCTCAGGGCGATGATTTGCGCGGGCGGCAGCCAAGGGTGGACGCGGGCGAGCGTGTCGATGGCAGTCATGGACGCCAAAAGCGGCAGTTGCAGCGCGTAGAGCAGGAACACGAGTTTGCGGCGCGGATAATTGCGCGAAAACCAGCCTGACAGCGGCGTAACAATCAGGCAGGCAACAGGAATGCCCACCGCCAGAATCCCGCCCGTCTGCTTCGGGGTGAAGCCCAAATCCGCCAGCTTGGGCACAAAAGTCGCCGCCGCAAACGCATACGGCGCGGCAACGGCAAACAGTAAAACCAGCCACCGCCAGCCCGTTTCAGGCCGCCGCCAAAAGGAGACCAGCCGCGCCGCCAACGCCGTCAAACCGCCTTGCGCCGTCGGACTTTCCGGCTCGCGGTAGCACAAGAGTTGCAGCAGCATCAGCAGGCTGAACGCCAGCATAAAGCCCGCCGCCGCCGTCTGCCCGTATTCCTGATACAGCCACAACACCAGCGCGCCGCCGATCATCTTGCCGCCGCGCGCCGCCATCGTCTGAATCACGCCGCCGAAACCGCGTTCGCGGTGCGGCAGAACGATGCACGACAAGCCCAGCATCGCGCAGCCGTATACCGCCGACATGGCCGAGAGCAAAACGCAGCAGGCCAGAAGCAGCGGGAAGTTCTGCGTGATGTCGGTGCAGGCCATCAGCCCGAACACCGCCGAAAGCCCCAGCGTCGCCGCCAGCAGCCAGCCGCGAAACCGCCCGAACCGCCCCGCCGGCCGCCGCTCCATCAGCGTGGCAAACAACACTTTTGCCGCTTCGATACCGCCGATTAAATGTATCCAGCTCAATTGGTTCAGGCTGTAACCGTGGTTTTTCAAAATAGCGACCAGCGCGACCAGATAAAAACCGGTCAGCGTGAATTTGTAGGTGCTGCCGCCGATAAGCAGCAGCCAGTCGCGCGGGGCGGGGGGTACAGGGGGTTGCGGCATGGTGTTTCCTTGGTTTGAGGTCGTCTGAAAAGCTGAAAAACGATGTTTATTGTGTTGTTTTGGTTTTCAGACGACCTTTCTGAATCCGCTTTTCCGTCCGCAGCCGTTTCTTGTTGTGGCGGGACGGGCGGACTGTTCGGGCATTACACGCTTCGGCTCAAATCTGCCAAAAACGCCTGCCGCTGTTCGTCGGTGGATTTGTCCATATTGCCGAAGTTGAGCCAACGGCGTTTGGCGATACCGATGCCTTTGAGCGTGTGCCCCACCATCGCTTTGCCGATGCCGTTGCCGCCAAACCATTTCAGATACCATGTGGGGGCGGTGGACGTGCTGATGACCAGTGCTTCTTTGATGTGGGATAGGTTGCCTTTCAAGCCTGTGGTAGTCGGGACGTAGGCGAATGTTTTCAGAAAAACTTTGTCTTCAAATCCTTTGACGATGGCGGGCATATCCGCCCACCAGATCGGAAAGATGAAAATCAGTCGGTTGGTGGTTTTCAATAGTTCCTGATAATGCAAAACCAGCGGGTCAAGGGCTTTGCCTTGGTTGAACAGGGCAAGCTCTTCTTTGGTGTAGGCGGGGTTGAAGCCGTCTGCGTATAAGTCGATCAGCCGGTATTTTTCGCCTTTTTCGTCCAATAGTTGCTGCACGCGCCGCAAAATGCCGTAATTGAAGCTTTGATCGTACGGGTGGGCATAAATGATTGTGGTAAATGACATTTTTGTACTCCTGAAAGTCAGTTGCCGAGTGTTCCCATGCTATCAAACGAATGTCGGTTTGCTCAAATCCGTATCGGGCAGGCAAGGCTGAATGATATAGTGGATTAACTTTAAACCAGTACGGCGTCGCCTCGCCTTAGCTCAAAGAGAACGATTCTCTAAGGTGCTGAAGCACCAAGTGA
>JVVZ01000371.1:0-1415 GCA_001062585.1 Neisseria meningitidis | reverse complement strand
CACCGGCTGGGGTCGTCTGAAAGAGGAAACCAAGGTAACGGATAGCGCATACCAACCCTTCCGCCTGCAGAACCAATATGCCGACCGTGAAACGGGGCTGCATTACAACTTCTTCAGGTATTACGAACCTGATGCGGGTCGGTTTGTGAATCAGGACCCGATTGGGTTGAGAGGTGGAGCGAATCTATATTTTCTCGCTATAAACGTACAAACATTTAGTGATGTGTTGGGACTAATAGCTGCCTATTTACCTCTTGATCACTTAGGTAGACCCACAGGAGCTTTCGCTATAGTCACAAAAGCAGATATTGGAAAAGGCTCTGATGCCAGTGTAGATCCACCTGGTTGGAAAGGAGGTCAATGTCCTCATCACCAACAACGTGGTCATTTACTAGCCAAAAATCATGGAGGTAGTGGTTCAGACAAGAGAAATGTGGTCACCCTCACTGATGGTACAAACCACCCTGGTATGACTAGACACGAACGAACTATTACAAATAGTGCTAATAAAGGAAATACAGTTTTTGTAATAGTATTAGCTCTTTATGAAGGCGACAATTTAATTCCATCCAAGATAAAAATGCTTGCTTGGGACAATAAAAATGGTGTTATAGTTAATGATGAAGTAGTAAATGGATTACGCCAAAATACTAAATGCCAGTGTTAAAATATTCAAATTAATTTAACTAACAAAATTTTGAAATAGGAAAATACAACATGGATTATGACTTGAAAATATTGAATACTTCTCAAGTATTGGCTGATAAAAAATACTTGAAAGAATTTAAATTTGCAAATGGCAAATCATTTCCTTATTCTTATCAATCTTTCGCAGCACAATTTGGCTGGGGAAGGGTATTGGATAATTACTTAATTTACATCCCTCTAAATCCTAAGTTTCATGATTCGTGGCAAAATGCTCGTGAAGATATAAAATCAACATATATAAATAATATTAATGAATATATTGACTATTATCCAGATGAATTATTAGATTTAATGAAACGAATGGAACCATTTGCTAAAAGTGAGTCAGGTTATTATTTATTTTGGGATATATATAGTGAAGATTTACCTAATGAATTTAATATATACGCAACAGATTTTGTAGGAGATATATATCTACTAGGAAAAGATTTATTCGAAGTATTTTATAACTTGACCAATGACACTAAAATCTTAAAGGAATGTTTTAACAGAGCACCTTGGCCTAAAACATTCGAAGGATTTATGTCAATTTGTTAAAAACTCGACTATTTAATAAAATCTAAAATAAGCCGTAGGTTAAGTTGAGATCTAATAAAATATCAAGGTCGTCTGAAATATGTTTTCAGACGACCTTTTCCTCTATACATCACCACTTACCTGCTTCGACTACAACGAAAACGGCCAACTCATCGCCCAGCACCAATGGA
>JVVZ01000370.1:0-2127 GCA_001062585.1 Neisseria meningitidis | reverse complement strand
GCTTGATTTCGCGGCTGATGGTGCTTTTGTGGCGGTTAAGCTGTTTGGCGATTTTGGCGACGGTGCATTGGAAGGACAGGTATTGGATGGGTATCGTTCGTCTTGGGTCAGTTGCGTGTGGCTCATATGGAAAGTTGCACTTCAAATCCGAATCCGCCGTCGTCTGAAAACGGATAGGGAGCGCATCCCCAAACTGAAAGGCTTTGATTTAAAGTTAATCCACTATACTTAATCTTTAGCCCATAAACCCGCTTGGTGGTTTATGGGCTATAAACGATCAAATCTTATAAACAAGCCATTTCGTTTGCCATTTGCTGTTCTAAGGTTTCGCGTCGGCGGATAAGCCGGTATTCGCTGCCGTCCACCAAGACTTCCGCCGCCCGGTTGCGCGTGTTGTAATTGCTTGCCATGCTGGCACCGTATGCGCCTGCGCTGCGGATAACCAGCAAATCGCCTTCTTCGCAGGCAAGGGTGCGGTCTTTGCCGAGGAAGTCGCCGGTTTCGCAAATCGGACCGACGATGTCGGCGGTCAGCGGCGGGATGTTTTTTGGTTCCACCGCTTCGATACGGTGATACGCGTCATACAGGGCGGGACGCATGAGGTCGTTCATGGCGGCATCAACCATGACGAAGTTTTTTTCTTCACCGTGTTTGACGAACTCGACGCGCGCCAGTAATGAGCCTGCGTTGCCGACCAAGCTGCGGCCGGGTTCGAGGATGAGTTTCAGACGACGTGTACCGATCAGTTTTTGCACCGCTTGGGCATACGCGCCCAAATCGGGGACGGTTTCGTCTCGATAAACGATGCCGACGCCGCCGCCTAAGTCCAGATGTTCCAAAACAATGCCTTCGGCGGCAAGTGCGTCAACCAAAATCAAAATGCGCTCGCAGGCTTCGATGAGCGGGCTGAGGTCGGTCAGTTGCGAACCGATGTGGCAGTCGATGCCGATGATTTTGAGGTGGCTTTGGCGGGCGGCGTGGCGGTAGGCTTCGAGCGCGTCGGCGTAGGCGATGCCGAATTTGTTGGCTTTCAGGCCGGTGGAGATGTAGGGATGGGTTTTGGCATCGACATCGGGATTGACGCGCAGGGAGACGGACGCGGTTTTGCCCAAGCGTTCGGCAACCTTTTGAATGCGGTCGATTTCGGGGATGCTTTCCATATTGAAGCATTTCACGCCTGCATGAAGCGCGAACTCGATTTCCGCCTCGCTTTTGCCCACGCCTGAAAATATGGTTTTCGCCGCATCGCCGCCCGCCGCCAAAACGCGCGCCAATTCGCCGCCGGAGACAATGTCGAAACCGCTGCCCAGCGAGGCGAAGTGTTTGATGATGCTCAGATTACCGTTTGCCTTGACGGCGTAGCAGACGAGCGGGGAAAGCGCGGCAAACGCGGTTTGGTAGTTTTCAAATGCTTCGGTCAGCGCGGATTGGCTGTACACATAAAGCGGTGTGCCGAATTCTTCGGCAAGGCGGGAGTAAGGGACTTGTTCGCAATGCAGGGTCATGTTGGTGAGGCTTAATCGTTGGTTTGATTGGTAGGTTCTTTGGAAGAATGGATTTTCAGGCCGGTTTGGACCACGCCGAAACGCGCCTTGTCGCCTTCTTTGGGCAGGTAGAGGTCGCCTTTGTAACCGCAGGCTGAAAGCAGGAGGGCGGTTGCCGCAGCAAAAAATACGCCGTATTTCATCGGTAAACTTCCTTCATAAGCGCGAATGTGGCAAGATTCGGTATCTTAAACAAAAAACACACAAAAAGCCATGATGACCGAAAGCGAATTCATCCGCATGAGCGAAGAATTGTTCGAACACATCGAAGACCAAATCGACGAAAACGGCTGGGATTTCGACTGCCAGTTTGCCGGAAACGTCCTGACCATCGAAGCGGCGGACGGTACGCAAATCATCGTCAACCGCCACACGCCCAATCAGGAATTGTGGATTGCCGCAAAAAGCGGCGGCTACCATTTCGCCGAGCAAAACGGCAAATGGCTGGCAACGCGCGACGGACGGGATTTCTACGATGTTTTGAACGAAGCCCTGAGCGCGGCTTCGGGCGAAGCGGTTGAGATTGCCGAATTATAGTGGATTAAATTTAAATCAGGACAAGGCGACGAAGCCGCAGACAGTA
>JVVZ01000369.1:0-2357 GCA_001062585.1 Neisseria meningitidis | reverse complement strand
AATCAGGACAAGGCGAGGCAACGCCGTACGGGTTTAAAGTTAATCCACTATAAAGTGGCAGAAAACCTGTTGCCCGCTTGGTCATGAAAACAGGCGGAATCAGGGGAACAGGCAATCTGCCATCCGCCTTGTCAGGCGGCACAAGCGGGAAGTTTAGCGCATCGTTATGCCGAAATCAAAAAAGGTCGTCTGAAACCTGATTTTCGGTTTCAGACGACCTGTTGCTTGTCCGCTTTATCGGGCGGTTTTTAATGCTCCCACTCGACGTGTTCGTTGAGGAAACCGCCGCTCTGGTGCGCCCAGAGTTTGGCGTAGAGGCCTTGTTTTTCGAGGAGTTCGGCGTGGCTGCCTTCTTCGATGATGCGGCCTTTGTCCAAGACGATGAGCCTGTCCATCGCGGCGATGGTGGAGAGGCGGTGGGCGATGGCGATGACGGTTTTGCCGTCCATCATTTTGTCGAGGCTTTCTTGGATGGCGGCTTCGACTTCGGAGTCGAGCGCGCTGGTGGCTTCGTCGAGCAGCAGAATCGGCGCGTCTTTAAGCATGACGCGGGCGATGGCGATGCGTTGGCGTTGGCCGCCGGAGAGTTTCACGCCGCGTTCGCCGACGTGCGCGTCATAGCCGCGCCGTCCTTTGGCGTCGGAAAGGTTGGGGATGAAATCGGCGGCTTCGGCGCGTTCGGCGGCGGAAATCATTTCGGCGTCGGTGGCGTCGGGGCGGCCGTAAACGATGTTGTCGCGCACGGAACGGTGCAGCAGCGAGGTGTCTTGCGTGACCAAACCGATTTGGGCGCGCAGGCTTTCTTGGGTCACGCTGTCCACGTTTTGCCCGTCAATCGAAATGGTGCCGCTTTGCGGTTCGTAGAAACGCAAGAGCAGGTTGACGATGGTGGATTTTCCCGCGCCGCTGCGTCCGATCAGCCCGACTTTTTCGCCCGGGCGGATGGTGAGGTTGAAGCCGTTGAGCAGCGGTTTGCCGGCTTCGTAGGAGAAATCGACGTGTTCGAACTTGATTTCGCCTTGCGACACTTTCAGCGGCAGGGCGTTGGGCTTGTCGAGGATGGTTTGCGGTTTGGACAGGGTTGCCATGCCGTCGTTGACGGTGCCGATGTTTTCAAACAATCGGGCGGATTCCCACATGATGTATTGCGACAGGCCGTTGACGCGCAACGCCATAGCGGTGGCGGTGGCAACCGCGCCGACACCGACCTGTCCGTGATACCAAAGCCAGATGCCCAGCGCGGTCGTGCCGGCGGTCAGCGAGCTGTTGACGATGAAGCTGCATGTGTGCAGGAGCGTCGCCAAACGCATTTGGGCGTGTACCGTAACCATAAATTCTTCCATCGACTGCTTGGCATAAGCCGCTTCGCGCGCGCCGTGGGAGAAGAGTTTGACGGTGGTGATGTTGGAATAGGCGTCGGTAATGCGGCCGGTCATCAGCGAGCGCGCATCCGCCTGACGCGAAGCGGTTTTGCCGAGCTTGGGAATCAGGAAGCGCATCACTAAGGCGAAGCCAATCATCCAGCCGATAAAGGGCAGCAGCAGCCAGCCGTCGAGCGCGACCAGAATCACGCCGGAGGTAATGAAATACACCAGCACATAAACGACCATGTCGGCAACCGTCATCACCACGTCGCGCAACGCCAGCGCGGTCTGCATGACTTTGGCGGACACGCGGCCGGCAAATTCGTCCTGATAGAAGCCGAGGCTTTGTCCCAGCATCAGGCGGTGGAAATTCCAGCGCAGGCGCATGGGGAACACGCCTTGCAGGGTTTGCAGGCGCACGTTGGATGCGAGGAAGGTCCAGAGGGCGAAAAACACCATCATCGCCGCCATCGCCGTCAATGCCCAGCCTTTTTCGGCAAACAGGGTGGCGGGTGTGTATTTGCCGAGCCAGTCCACGACTTTGCCCATAAATTGAAACAGCAGGGCTTCCATAATGCCGATGCCGGCGGTAAACACCGCCAAGACGGCAATCCATTTGCGCAAGCCTTCGATGTTGCTCCAGATAAAACGCCACAGCCCTTTTTCAGGCGTTTTCGGGGCGGCTTCGGGGTAAGGGTCGATTCGGGATTCGAACCATGAGAATATTTTTTGAATCATTGTATTGGGTTTAATTGAGAGAGAATGGATTTCAGACGACCTCTACGGTGGGGACAGGTCGTCTGAAAACAAGTATCGGGAGTTAAAGGCATTATTTTACGGGAAAAAACGGCGGGAAGACACCGTAAAGAAGTCGGGACGGGCAAAGTGCCGTGATTGATGAGGGGTCGTCTGAAATAGCGTGCCGATAAGGAATACGGCTTTTATAGTGGATTAACTTTAAACCAGTACGGCGTTGCCTCGCCTTGCCGTACT
>JVVZ01000368.1:0-4760 GCA_001062585.1 Neisseria meningitidis | reverse complement strand
TCTGTACTGTCTGCGGCTTCGTCGCCTTGTCCTGATTTAAATTTAATCCACTATTATATATAAAGGTCGTCTGAAAATGTTTTCAGACGACCTTTTTTCGTATCAAAGCAAATTAGCCGCGCCGCCAAGTCGTACCGTCGGCGTTGTCTTCCAGAATGATTTTGTGTTCGTTCAGAAGGTCGCGGATGCGGTCGGACTCTGCCCAGTTTTTATCGGCGCGCGCTTGTTTGCGCTGGGCGATTAAGTCTTCAATTTCTTCGTTGGAGAGGCCATCTGAAACCGCGCCGCCTTGCAGGAACTCGGTCGGATCGCGTTGCAACAGGCCGATGATGCCACCCAAGGCTTTCAGGCAGCCGGCGAGGTATGCGTCGTTGGTTTTATTCACTTCACCTGCCAGTTCGAACAGTACGGCAACGGCTTCAACCGTACCGAAATCGTCGTTCATGGCAGCGTAGAAGCGGCGGGTGTAGTCATTGGCGTTTTCGGACAATTCGAACTCGGCCGCAGGGGTGTTTTTCAAGGTGGTGTACAGGCGGGTCAGCGCGCCTTTTGCGTCGTCTAAATGCGCGTCGGAGTAGTTCAGCGGGCTGCGGTAGTGGGCGCGCAGGATGAAGAAGCGCACGACTTCCGGGTCATATTGTTTCAACACCTCGCGGATGCTGAAGAAGTTGCCTAACGATTTGGACATTTTTTCGCCGTCCACACGGATGAAGCCATTGTGCAGCCAGTATTTGACGTGGCTGGCAATACTTTGCCCGTGGTGGGTTTGCGCGTGATCATGGCCACAGGTATGCCCTGTCGCACCGACGCTTTGGGCGATTTCGTTTTCGTGGTGCGGGAATTGCAAATCCGCGCCGCCGCCGTGGATATCGAAGGTGCCGCCGAACAGGTTTTCACTCATGGCGGAGCATTCGATGTGCCAACCCGGACGGCCGTTTCCCCACGGGCTTTCCCATGCCGGCTCGCCTGCTTTGGCCGCTTTCCACAACACAAAATCAAGCGGATCGCGTTTGAAACCGTCCACTTCCACACGCTCGCCTGCGCGCAGATCGTCCAGCGATTTACCCGACAATTGTCCGTAAGCGGAAAATTCGCGCACGGCGTAGTAAACGTCGCCGTTTGCGGCGGGGTATGCCTTGCCGTTTTGAATCAGGGTTTCAATCATGGCAATCATTTGCGGGATATTTTCCGTCGCCTTCGGCTCGATGTCGGGACGCAATACGCCCAGAGCATCGGCATCTTCGTGCATAGCCTGAATGAAACGCGCGGTCAGTTCGCCAATGGTCTCCCCGTTTTCAGCCGCACGGGCAATGATTTTGTCGTCGATGTCGGTGATGTTGCGCACATAAGTGAGCGGATAACCGCACTCGCGCAGCCAGCGGGCAATCATGTCGAACACAACCATCACGCGGGCATGGCCTAAATGGCAGTAGTCGTAAACGGTCATGCCGCAAACGTACATACGCACGTTTTTAGGGTCGATGGGGGCGAAGGGTTCTTTTTGACGGGTCAGGGTGTTGTAGATGGTGGTCATATGCTCTATTCAATAGATAATTTATGAAATTTAGAGACGAGATTAAAATAATGTAACCATATATTCTGTATTGGGAATCTCATGTATCCAAAGACAGTTTTCAAGGTAATTAAGTTCATAGTCGATTAGATAGTCTCGAATGGTTTTTTTCAGTTACTTTGTTATGAATGCCCAAACACCATGGTTCTCTTCCTGTTCTTAGACTTGAACGTCTTATGCTTCTAAATTTCTTAATGTCATCAATCATGTTTTTAATGCATTTTCGAGCAACTTCATTTTGTTTAATTTCTAAGGGGATTGATTCTTGGGCATACTTTTGCCTGATATAAAAATCAATTGATACATTATTTCGGTAGTCTTTTTTTCTTTTATCTAGAGAATGCCGTGATTCACGCTCCCATTCAGCAACATTTTCATGTTGTTGTAAAAATATCGCCAGTTCAATTTGAAACCAAGTTTCCCAACCAGAAATTTTTGTTTGTTTCATGATTTGGAAGCACTCAATTAAGTCAGGCTGAGATAAAAATTCAGTTAGCAAATTTTTTAGAAAATTAAAATCTTTATGAATCGTATACATATGAAATATCCGCAATATTGTATCAATATTATATTCAGACGACCTCTTTATCAAACAAAGGTCGTCTGAAATTTTTTATTCCGGCTTGAATACGCCTGTATCCGTTTTAGGCTGCTGCTCGGCAATCTCAACATTTGCCACTGCCTGCTCCGCTTCGGCTTTTTCAGCTTCGATGCGTTTTTTCTCAGTCAGGTATTGGTTGATTTGGTGTACCAATTCCTGCGTACCTTGGTGGGTCAGCGCACTGATTTGGAAGAGGCGCGGGGTTTCCATGTCGAATTGGAAGCGGTCATCTGGTTTGGGGTAATCCCAGCCGATGGCTTCGAGGAAGGCCGCGGTGCGTGCTTGGGCTTCTTCTTCGTCAAGCATATCAAGTTTGTTCAGTACGAGCCAGCGCGGTTTGCCGTAGAGTTCTTCGTCGTATTTGCGCAATTCGTTGATGATGGCGAGGGCTTCTTCGGCGGGGTTGACGGTTTCGTCGAAGGGCGCCAAATCGACGACGTGCAGCAGCAGGCCGGTGCGCGATAAGTGTTTGAGGAAACGATGACCGAGACCTGCACCTTCTGCCGCGCCTTCAATCAGGCCGGGGATGTCTGCCATGACGAAGCTGTGGTTTTCGTCAATGCGCACGACGCCCAAGTTCGGATGCAGTGTGGTGAAGGGGTAGTTGGCGATTTTGGGGCGCGCGGCGGATACGGCGGTAATCAGGGTGGATTTACCGGCGTTGGGCATGCCTAATAAGCCGACATCGGCGAGGACTTTAAGCTCGAGTTGCAGGGAACGGGTTTCACCTTCTTCGCCGGGCGTGGATTGTTTGGGGGCGCGGTTGACGGAGGATTTGAAGTGGATGTTGCCCAAGCCGCCTTTGCCGCCTTTGGCGAGGCAGACGCGCTGGCCGTGGTGAGTGAGATCGGCGACGATTTCGTCGGTGTCGAGGTCGCGGATGAGGGTGCCGACGGGCATTTTGAGGACGATATCGTCCGCACCTGCGCCGTAGCGGTCGGAGCCATGGCCTTTTTCGCCGTTTTTGGCTTGGTAGCGTTTGACGAAGCGGTACTCAACGAGGGTGTTGGTGTTTTCGTCAGCTTCTGCCCAGACGCTGCCGCCTTTGCCACCGTCGCCGCCGTCAGGACCGCCGCGCGGTACGAATTTTTCGCGGCGGAAACTGGTTGCGCCATTACCGCCTTTGCCTGCGGCGACTTCGATTTTTGCTTCGTCGATGAATTTCATGGTGTTCTCTTGTATTTTGGGTTTCAGACGACCTTTTGTGTCGGAGGTCGTCTGAAAAAATGGGAATGGGGGATATTATAAGGGATATGGGGGATGTGCGCCCGTTTCTCTGTCCCGCTTGGTTTTTTGCCGGATGTTTTGTGAAAACAGCCGTCCTGAAATCGCGGTTTCGGACGGCTGTTTGCTTTTTTGGGATTATTTGGCAGTTTTTTGTTCTTCGCGTACTTTGTCTGCAAGCAGGTCTATGGTTTTCATACCTGATTCCCAGTCGGCAAATTCGACTTTGTATTTGCCGCCGACAATGACGGTAGGCGTGCCGTCAATTTTGTAGGTGTTGGTCAGCTCTGCCATTTTGTCTGCGCGGGTTTGGCTTTCGGGGGATTCGTAGGCGGCGAGGACTTTTTTGCCGTCAAAAGCGGTTTGCTCGTTCAACCATTTTTTGAGAGTTTCAGGGTCTTGCAGTTTGACTTTCTGATTAACCATAGCATCAAAGATATGGCTGTTTGCAATGTCTTTGGTGTCTGCGACCGCCATATCGACGGCGGCAGCAAGGCGCGCCAACGGTTTCATCTCATCGCCCCAAACAACGTGTTCAGTACGAAGGTAGGTGTCGTCTTTGAAGGTTTTGACGTGTTTGCTCAAAACGGGTTCGAGGTGGGCGCAGTGTGGACAGAAGTAGCCGAAAAATTCGAGGACTTCGACTTTACCTGCCTGCTGTTGGGGAATAGGCGTGCTGAGTGTGGTGTAGTTAAGCCCCTCAACTAAAGCGACAGGCGCAGCGGAGGCTGCTGAGGCTGCAGGCGCACTGTCGGCGGGGACGCTGGTTTGGACTTTGTTGTCGCAGGCGGTCAGGGCCAGCAGAGCAGCAGCAAGGGTAAGGGTTTTCAGTTTCATGTTTACTCCGTGATTTTCAGTCTAATATGGGATTTTATTGTATTTTTACAGTTTGATATATGGTTTGATGCGAAAAAGACGGTTTCATATGAAGAAAGGATGGTTTCAGACGACCTTTGAAAAATAGGGATTTAGTGCAAATTTACCGTCTGCAGGTACCGGCTTTCAGTATTTTTAAACTGAGAATCTTGAGCAAAAGTATCAAACTGCGAATAGTTTGAAGAAATCGGCGGATTCGGATTTGAAGTGCAACACTTGCCGCATACTGGCCTTTTTCTGTTATGGAAAGTTGCACTTCAAATTCGAATCCAAGGTCGTCTGAAAATCCGTCCATGCATTGCTACTATTTGTAAGATGCAACAGGTTTGCTTTTATGACAACAATTCCACGAAACAACTGAATAAAGAAAATATCAATACAATCTACCTTATAAAAAAGCCTGAACATATTTTCGATGTTCAGGCTTTTGATATTTGGCTCCCCGACCTGGGCTCGAACCAGGGACCTGCGGATTAACAGTCCGTC
>JVVZ01000367.1:0-435 GCA_001062585.1 Neisseria meningitidis | reverse complement strand
TACTTAGCTTCCCTCTTATTATTGTGTTCCGCCTTAACCCATGCCGCGCCGCCGAACGGCTTTGCCTTGGTTCATGATGCCGACGGACACACCAACTTACGAAAAAGACCCGATTTGAATGCCAAAGTTTTGGCAAAAATTCCCAACGGCACACCTTTGGAATGTGTGGAAGAACTCAGTGAAAACAGATCGGACTTCTGTTTTGTTCAGCTACAACAGGCAAGCGCCGACGATTCCGGCTTTATCCATTACAGCCGTCTGATATTTCCCGCCGCCGACAAAAGCTTCGTCCGCCTGCGCGAACAATCCGGTCATGACGATACGCTGACTTTGTCAGGCAACGGACAAACGGTACACATCGTTGCCCGCCGCATCCATCCCAAACGCAGTGATTTCTCGGGTATCAGCAAAGACAAATACACCGCGCGGCTCTAT
>JVVZ01000366.1:0-3184 GCA_001062585.1 Neisseria meningitidis | reverse complement strand
ACTGGCCTTTTTCTGTTATGGAAAGTTGCACTTCAAATGCGAATCCGCCGTCGTTTGAAAAGTTTTCAGACGACCTTTTGTTATATCTGACCTGTTCGAACAGCTATGGCGGATTGGCAGCGGATTAAATATAGTGGATTAACTTTAAATCAGTACGGCGTTGCTGCGGTTTGAAGAGGGTAATTCTTTAAATGGATGAAGCAGTCTTAGAAAATCGGTCTCATACGATTTGTACTGTCTCTGCTGCCGCATGGTCCTGATTTAAACTTAAGCCCTATACCGTGTTCCGTTTATAGGAATTTGGCGGCAAGGTATCCGGCAGCCACCAAGCCGAACATGGCAAGAATACCCAATACGCTGATCAGGATGTAAGTGTTCTTTTTGGATTGCAAAGCAGCCAATTGGGGATCTTCACCCAATTCTTGGCGGAGTTTGCTTTCCAGTTCCGAACGGATTTGTTTGCGCAGGAGTTTTTCTTCACGCTCTTTTTCGATTTGCAGCTTATGGGCGATTTCCGCTTGTTTTTTATGCTCAAACGCCACCCGTTCCTGCCATTCGATGCGCTTGCGCTGGATGATTTGCTCGGTTGCGCTGGCAAGGTGGAAATGGCAGACGGGACATTCCGTCGCCTCGTGATCCTCAATCAGGGTCAAACATACGGGACACTGGCGGATTTCAGGAGCCGCTTCTTCCTGTTCTTCACCGCTGAGATCCAGCTCCAATTCCATCGATTGGCGGACGATGACATCCAATCCCAAATAATTGAAATATTGTTGGGCGTTTTCACGTTCGTCTTGGGTGCAGTTCTCGGCAATAATGGCTTGCGGACGTTCGGCAAGCGCTTGAACCAAATCTTCGGCTTCTTTTTCCGGCAGATTATCGTACAAGCAGGCGTTGATGCGCTCGCGATCGACATCCGGCGGATAAGAAACATAAACGTCGTAAAGTTTATCTTGTTTCTTCATTGTGATCCCATGAGATATAAAATCCTGCTTTGTTATTTGAAGGCAGGTATTTAGTGTCGGTTTTGTTATAAAGTATAGATTATTATTCGTCTATTTGTCTTAACCGAAGGATAAAGGGTATTTTATTCGGCTGAAATAGTATAAATGCCCGATTCTGACCGATTATAGTATATTAATGAATATTACCAAATGGAACTATGAATTATAAGATAGATGTTATTGCTTTGAAAGCATATCAATCTAAAAGGCCGCCTGAGTAAACAGACGGCCTTTTTTAGAAAACGGCGTATTAGACGGAAAATGAAGAACCGCAACCGCAAGTGGTCTCCGCATTCGGATTGCGGATAACGAATTGGGAACCTTGCAGGCTTTCGGTGTAGTCGATTTCCGCGCCGACCAAATATTGATAGCTCATCGGATCGACCAAGAAAGTCAGCCCGTTTTTTTGGATTTCAAAATCGTCATCGTTTTTGATTTCGTCAAAGGTAAAACCGTATTGGAAGCCTGAGCAGCCGCCGCCGTTGACGAATACGCGCAGTTTCAAGTCGGGATTGTTTTCTTCGGCAATTAAATCAGCTACTTTGGTGCAGCAGCTTTCTGTAAAAATGATAGGGCTTTCGTCTGACATGATGTGATTCCTTTTATATGAATATTGCCAGTATTGTCGCGCAAACGGATTCTTGAAGCAAGAAGAGGGTGTTGCGGGTCGGGCGGCAATATCTGTCAACCGCTTACATGGCTGCAATCTCGAAAAATTTCAATAGGCAGGCGGACAGCCTTTACACCGTCCGTCCTGTTAAAAAATAGGAAAACATGAATTCAGGTCGTCTGAATACAACGCAGATCAGATAATCCGTCCAAACCATTCCACGCGGCCGATGATGGCAACATCTTCGGTCATTTTGTTTAAATCGATTTCAAAGGCCGGATAGGCTTCGTTGGCGGAGATGACGTTGACGATGCCGCCGGGTATGACTTGCAGCCGTTTCACCAAAAGATTTTCATTGATACGCAGAACATATAACCCATCGCGCGGGGTGGTTTCGCTGCGGTTGATGAGGATGGTATCCCCGTCGTTCAGGACGCCTTCCATAGAGTCGCCTTTGACGGAAATGACCGACAGGTTTTTGGTGTCGCGGGTAACGTAGTTTTCAATCCAGTAACGGCGGAATGCCATGGTAAACATGGGTTTTTCATCGCCGACAAGCTGTCCGTGTCCTGCGGCGGCATGGATGTCGTAGCGCGGAACGAAGATAAATTCGTCAATATCGACCGGATTGCCCAAAGTGTCGTAAGCGGTGGCTTTGGGCGGCTCGGTATTGGGAAACGGCTCTCCTTCTCCCGTCAGAAGCCAGTCTATGCTGCATCCTTTGATCTGTTTGATTTTTTTCAGGGTTTCGGATTTGGGTAATCCGCCCTCGTTCCAGATGCGGCTGAAGCCGGCGATGGTCATATCGATATCGGCCGCGATTTTGGCTTGTCGTGCTTCATCTTTCCATAGAAAAGCCAGTCTGTCTTTAAAGGTATCCATGTTGTTCCTTTGGTTTAAGTGTGATTTTTAATACACTTTAAATGGTTAATGTGTATTTTACCTTAGTTTTTATCAAATTGTAAGAAAAATATTAGTCATACTAAGAAAAAGTATTGCTGTTTTTGTTTTTTCTGAGTATTATGTGCTTATTGTTAGATTAATCGAATAATTTCGGTTCAAAAATACTTTTATTTTTAATTTGTATCTCGGTTTTGATGCTTTATTCTGATTAATCTGATTTTTTAGACTGAATTATGTTTTATTTGAATGTGTTTTAGATTTTGTTGGAGGCTGTGAAAATGACTCGTTATCGTAAAAATGCTTGGTTGGTTCTGACTGCTTTTGTATTGGGTTTTTTGGCGTTTCCTTTCAGCTATTCGCAAGCGCATCAATCTGATATCAGCGTTTCGGCACAAGAGTGCGAGCAGTTGAATAATTTGGTTTTGGAAAATATGAACGGGCAGCAGCAAGTATTTGCGCGCGAGTGTGATACGGTTGAGGCTTCGCATGATTGGGAGCAGCAGTACGGCAATTTGAATGAAGAAGAATTGGTTGCCGGTATTGTGTATGAGTGAGTGGCTGTGAGGCTGCTGTTGCGAAGCTCTAAAGCTAGAGGCGGGGAATTTTTGAGTTTGTATAGTGGATTAACTTTAAACCAGTACGGAGTTGCCTCGCCTTAGCTCAAAGA
>JVVZ01000365.1:0-292 GCA_001062585.1 Neisseria meningitidis | reverse complement strand
GGTATGGTCTTTGCGGTAGTCGAACGTCCATTCTTCGCCGAGGTTGTTGCTGCTCTTGAGCACTTTGCCGTCGGTGTCGTAACGGTCGTATTCGTAGCGGGACACCAGTCCGTCGGGCTGGTTGTGTTCGACCATGATGTGGTTGCGATAGGCGAAACCGCGCAGTTTTTTGCCGTCACGTCCGTAAACAGCGGTCAAATTGCCGTAGCCGTCGTAGTCGTAGCGCACCAGTTCCTTGCCGTTGAAGGTGACGGAGGTGAGGCGGTTGACGTAGAAACGCTCGTCTTCGGAA